>DATNRC010000376.1:0-9261 GCA_036703705.1 Candidatus Obscuribacterales bacterium | reverse complement strand
GTCGCTGAGCCAACTGGTCGCTGAGCCAACTGGTCGCTGAGCCGAGAAGTCGCTGAGCCGAGAAGTCGCTGAGCCGAGAAGTCGCTGAGCCGAGTGGTCGCTGAGTCAAGAAGTCAAAGCCGCATTCAATCTCCCTCACGTATTGCTTCCTTCACGGTAGCTTCCGCGCTGCGCGATTGCTTGAAGAGTTCAGAGAACCTCTTCACTCCTGCAGTCAGAAGAACCGCATGCACAGCAAAGAAGATCGAAGCCTCAATACCGCGCTCAGTATTGTGCAAAGAGGAGTTGATTATCCAGCTATAAACCGGGTAGAGAAGCAGAATCAGACACCATATGCGTTCACTGACGGAAGGAAGTTTGAGAGCCTGCAACGGGCTCACCACAGGTAGTGTCAGTGCCGCAGGAATTGCCAGCAAGATCGAGTCATGGAAATGAACGTGCGGGCAAAAGATCAGATCGAAGACGACCGTCAGCGCCAGTGCCCACAAAAGCAGTTGTTTGTTTTCAACCGCACGCAATTTCCACCAGAAAACAAGCAACGGCACGAAAGAAACGAAGTAAATCATTGCTGCCGCTTTGAAGTTGCTCTCGTAAGGCAAGAAGTGTGTCAGCACGCCGCGCAAGCATACCATGAGATGCGGATTGACACCGCGAAATTCAGCGCTTTTCAGTTCCGCATCAGAAACTATCTTCGGATAATTGATGATGTTATCCCAGCCAACGATCGTTCCCGCAATAAGTATCAGCACCACATCCAGCACTATCATTGCCGCAAACAATTTCCAGCGCCATTTGACGAAACTGGGAATCAGCATGATTGGCGCATATTGCGGTTTGTACGCACTTATCGCCATCGCCGCACCGCCGACAACGTTTTTATTGTTCATGAATCCGTAGACATACAGTGAGAAGCAGGCAAGCATGAAAAAGACGACGTTGCCGTGCCAGAGACCGAGGTAGGCAGGAATAGTGCTCATCACGCCCATCATGAGAATGATCCTTTCCCGGCGCCGAAGTGGTCCCAGCGAAGCTGCCATAAGCCACAGCGAAAGCATTCCGGCAGCGGCTTGAACGATGCACCACAATGTGTAACCCACGTTGTACTCGACCAGAGAAAGCGGGTAGACGAGGGGGAATATGATTGGCGGATACTGGCTGAAGTAAACCTTGTCGCTTTTGAGCGGCTTTACCAATTCGTTTTCAAACTCAAACTGGGTTTCCGGATCGTAGACTTTGTGCGCCTTATCGGAATAGGCAAGCTTCGCCGATTTGTAGTATTGGAAATAGTCGTTGATGTTGATGGTATCGCCAAGTATGTACCAGCGCGGATACGCCAGTGGCCTGAAAACCTCAAAAACGACACGCACTTGCGTGTACAGAAAGAAGAGCGCGCAGACAACAATCAGCAGTTTGCGCATCAATACCATTGATTTTGAGGAAACCGACAACAGCTTGAAATCCCTAACCGGTGCTGAAAACATTTTAGCTGCAACAACGATCAACTACGAAAAGAGCTGACTTTTGAAATTTTTCGTGCAAGCCACACCGTTACGTCGTCGGCTTCGGTCTGACGATAAAAGGAAGCGTATTGCTGCGAATGAAAGGATCGCGGAATTTCCAAATCAGTCCGTCAATCCAGTAGTGCACCATCCCCAGCCCCAGGAAGGCGGAGATCCAAATGTTAATTTTGTCCGCGAAATAAGTGTTGAAAGCCATCCACGGTCCAAACTGCAAGCACAGAATCACGCTACAAAACACGAGAAAGAAAAGCATCGGCTTGGCTGACGGAAGATCCGCCTTTCGCTCTTCGGCAGCATACTTTCTCTTCACAAGCACGTAGTTGAGCGCAATGTATTGAATCCAGTGCAAGAGGGACGGAATAATGATCGAGATGTTCGGATCCTTGCTCACATAAGCGAAAGGCAGAAAGAACATTATCGAAGCCAACCAAAACAGAAGCGCCGGGACATTGATGTAAGCACCCTTTTTCACCTGCGAGAGGAGCTGAAAGAGATAGGCAGTCACGCTCACTAACAGTGCACAGAACACAACGGCAATCAGTGCCATGAAAAATGGAGCAATTGCCGTGCCGTGAAGGAACAAGCGATCAACAGCAAGCATGCTGAAGAAAAGACCAGCTATTTGCTGGCTTTTCGCTTCCAGCTGTCTGGGAACAATAGCTTCATTTTGTCCATGATTGTGATACAGCAACAGTATGCCGACATTTTGTTGGACGAAGTGAGGCACGGTCCAGATCATGTAGACGACAAAGACAATTTGCCAGTAGAAGTATCCGACCACCAACGAGAGCAACAGAATGAGAGGCGGAATGACGGCGTATTTGATCGTCCGCTCTGTAGTCGCGAAATAGTATTGGTAGTTACGCTTATCGACATAATGAAACCAGGTTGCACCTTGATGAAAGACGTTGCCTGCGTAAAGCAAGATGATGAGTTGCGTCAAACTGTCCAGCGCAAACGGCCGGCTGATGAGCGCCATGTAGAGTGCAAATGCGAAGAGGTTCGGCAAGAGCAGGAAAAGGACATCCGTCTTCCAGCCAAGAAGCCATGGATATTGCAACAGGGCCTTTTCACGCCAGGCGGCCGTGTCCTGCATTCAGAAACCTCTAAATTTAATCTAGTAAGTAGGGTCTCAAGGTGATCTTATCATGCCCTGATCTGCCCCCCACGAAGCAATGCTTGGAACATGATCACTTGCAGTCCATCTGGTGGCAAGCGGAAGCTCGCAACACGCTGCGCGACAAACGATTGCTTGGACGGCGGCTCCGCGAAGCAAAGGCCCTAGTGCCTTTGCGTGAAACGCCTGGGCGAGAGCAAGTCGTCGAGAAGTCCCTTCGCTTCCATCTCGGCTGATTGAGCCAGCAGTCCGCCGCCCACCAGTCCGGTGCCGCCTGCGCCGGTGGCGATGGACATGGCAGGAAACTCGGGGTGAACAGCGTAGATGGGCACTCCGTCCGCGTAGGATGTGTAAATCAGAGCAGTGCTCTGATTGGTTCCGTCTACGTTAAACAGCCGGCGCGTCACAATCGGCAGATTCGGCTCATAAGGAAGCGCTGTACCCTCGTTCAAGAAGTGCGCAGTGCCGCCGACGAGCGTCTCATGCTTGCCGAAAGAAGGCAAGCCAAATTGCCGCCAATACGAGAATGCTGCCTGCTCGGCGTTGACATCGGGAGCATCGAAGAAATTCCCCGGCATGCGCCTTCCTATGTTGGCGATGTTGGCGAAGGTTTGCACCGGCGTCAGATGCTCGTTGAGATATGAGAATGGCGTCACCGGGCCGTTGGTTGCGAAAATGACTTTCCTGGCGTGCACAACGCCTGTCGGCGTGAAGATATCGGCGCCTTCTCCTGATTTCGAGGGGCTTACACCAACTACTGGCGAGTCCTCAAAGACTTTGTAGCGCCCGGACTGAGCCATGCCCATCAGGAGTTTGCGCGGATTCAAATTGCCTTCGCGCGGGAAGATGGCTACGGATCTTGCTTGCGGGAAGATGCGCTCCGCCTCCCCGCCGCTGATGAATTTGATTCTCGGATCGAACTGCTGTGCAATCTCGGCTTCTGCTTTGATGCCTGCATGGTTGTCGACATAACCGACATTGTATGAGTCAACCGGCTGGAAGTCGCCATAGCGACGCCCCAGTCGCGCTGTTTGCTGTCGCGCGGCGATCGAACGGCGCATGATGTCCGGGAATTTCTTGCCGTATGAATGTTGCATCACTTCAAAGCCGGTGTCGGGAACGAAAGTGTTCATCGCCCCCATCATGCTCGAAGTCCCTGAGCCGACCCGGCCGCGTTCGAGCACGATCACCTTTTGCCCCATGCCCGCCAGTTTGTCGGCAATCTGCTGACCTACCACGCCGGAGCCGACGACGACCGTGTCCGCTTCCGCGTCGCCTTTTAGCGTCGGAAATCGCTTGCTATCATCTATGGTGCGCATCCAGGGCGAGGTAGAGCCGGCCTGATATTGAATAGCTTTGGCCACTTCCTCGTTGGCAGGCGCCTCGGCGATGTCGAACATCTTGCGCGGCGAGATGGGAGTGAAATCTGTTCCTCTCCATCTCGCTATACGCAGGGTGTTGGCTGCATCTCGTGCTTGTTGCAAAAGCTTGGTGCGCTGCTTGATGTAATCCGACAACTTCATGAACTCGAATTCTTTGTCGGGCAAAGCTTCGATAGCAGCCTTATAACGCGCCACGGTAGCATCCGTTGCCACATCAGTAATCGTGCTGTGGGCAGCCATAAGCGTCTTCAGATAGTCTTGCTTGGAGATCGTTTGTCCTTGAAGACCGCCCGGTTTTGTCCAGGCGAGCGACAGATAAGGAACGGCTTCCTGACCGTCCATTCCTGGCTGCTCGTAGGGGGCAATTTCGCCGGTGGAGCGCACCACCGCCACCGATGCCCCGCGTTTCGCCCAGTAATTGACGCGATCTTGCGTGGTGATGCCGCCTTTTGCGTCCTCGAGGATTTCCGCCGCCGTCATCTTGTCCGGGTTGTTCCACTCCCAGAAAGTTATGTCGCCGCCCTTCTTCTCCACTTGCCCCTGCACATGCTTCAAGAGCGCAGAGCCGTAACCGCCCTCGCGTACGTGGTCTGCCACCCAGATGTGCTCGAGCCAGCCTGCCTGCTTTATCTTGTCTCCGCCGACCGGCAGGATTTGATATTGCAAGCCGCCCTGTATGGGACCGAGCAGCTGCTCCATGTCCCAGCGCATCTCCTTGTCCATCAAATATTTGACGTACGTTTCTGGGGACTCGATTTCGCCGGGCAGTGGGAAGGCTTTCTTGAGCGCCGGATAGTAGAGATTGACTAATTTGCGAACTCTTTCCTCATCGCCTGATTCAGCGATTTCCTTCATGCTGCGCAGATCAAGCTCGGGCGGAACATGCTCTTTGCCTTTTCCGGTTGCGTCGTTGAGGCGGCGCTCCTCCAAGGGAGAAAGCTTCTCACGGGTCCAGTGTCTTGCCAGCGCAGTCGCGCCTTTGAGGTGGTGTGTAGCTTCGCCTAAAACCACATTACCGATTGCCCATCCGACAGCTCCTGTCGCGTAGTCGTCAACGCTTGCAACGGGCTTGCCGTGCGTCACAGCGTCAAGCTGCACGTTGACCACACCGGCAGCAGCACCGCTTCCACCGTGTAGAATTGCCCGGTCGCCGACTCCAGCCAAAACTTGAGCCGCTTTGGCGAGCACTCCTTCTTCCAGCCCGGCGGCGGCCTTTGTAAGCACTCCTTCGCCCATGGCTGTGCCAATTTTTTGTCCGACGCCGCCGAGGGTCATAAACGTCCCAGCGTCGACCGTCGCATGACCAACCCGACTCCACTGGCTGTCGCCTGGCTCAACCGGTTTCAACAATCCGCCATAGAGGGCGCCGGTTGTTCCATGCAAGGTCAAGGTACGCGCCAGCACACGTTCTCCCGGTGCGAGTCTTAAGACGCCTTTGAACCCTCTTGCCACACCCATAGCAAGGAGCCCCATCACCGCAAGGTCCCCGGCGGCTGTTCCAGCGACATTGGCCACCTTCATCCAGCCTTCTACCTTGTCGTCCGTATTTACATGCTCAGTCTTCAGTCCCACTAATTGACCAAGCGACTCAACCGGTCTTTGCACCCCCGCGCGCCACGCCGAGCTTGCGAACTCAGTGAAAACATTGTCCGCGGGCGCCGGTTGCTTGGACGTGTCGACGTCGCTGCGCGAAATAGGTTCGCTCTTGCCGTCGGAGGCAAGTTTGATCATTTGTTCTTTGACACTGCCGTTATGCGCCGGACTTTGCGCAGCGATTGCGCCGGGCTCACCATTGGCATCGCCAACCGCATTATCCAGAAACAGCCCGCGCACTGACTGTCGTGTTTCAATTTTATTTGAAATGGAGGGATTTTCTGCCATCAGATGTGTACTCAAGGTTAGGGATCGGTTTTCTCTGAGTGCGGCATCCCCGGTGACTGTCTGCCACAGGACTCTAGCGCCCCCCATAACGGACGTGTGATGGGCAAAAACCACACCAAGCCAGAGGCGTGGAAGCCAGTGCTTCTGCGATTCTGGATGCAATTTCTACCGCCGGAGGAGGTAGCTTCATTATGCTTGGAAAGCGGCCGCACTCAATGGGGGGAACACGTACCCACCCCCGGAAACCCGTAATGCCAAATGCCCGACGAGCTTCGTTCTCCTCAGCACTGTAGTCGCCGACGAGAGCAAGACCAATGAACCTGAACCGACCTGGAGGTGACAAAATATAGCTATAATAGCCTTACTAATCTAGCTAATATAGCTTGATGAAGCCAATCAATATTGCCGAACTGAAAAACAAGTCTGTACGCGAGCCCTGATGGACATGAAGCCAATCAATATTGCCGAACTGAAAAACAATCTCAGTCTGTACCTGAACAAGGTCCGCCGAGGAGAAGAAATCGTCGTCAGGGACAGAAACACACCCATTGCCAAAATCATTCCCTGGCAAGGCGAACAAGACGACGAGCTGAATTCGCTGGCCAGCCGCGGGCTGCTTCGCCTGGGGCAGGGAGAAATCGACGATCAGTTTTGGCATCTGCCCGCGCCGCGCGTCTCAGCAAAGGCTCTCCATGACGCAGTGAAGGCAGAACGTGCTGATGACTGAGCGCAGAAAGACAGCACCAATTCTCACGGCCTTCTGGGACACAAGCGCAATTGTCCCCTTATGCTGCTTTCAGCCGACGAGCAGCAAGGCAAGGCAATTGGCTCGCAGTTACGGAAGATTGGTGGTGTGGTGGGTAACTCCAGTAGAAACGGTCAGCGCCCTGCAAAGGCTGCTGCGCGACGGGCATGTTACCTCTTTCGAGCTTACGCAATCGCTAACGCGTCTCGATTACTTGCGGACGCGCTGGAATGAAGTGCAGCCGAGCGAGGATTTGCGCGACCGGGCTCAACGCCTCTTGCGTACGCATAAGCTCCGTGCTGCGGACGCCTTGCAGCTATCCGCCGCTCTTAGCTGGTGCGACAATCGCCCGCGAGAGCGCGTTTTCATTACAGCGGACGAGATGCTCGCCCTGGCCGCTGAAGTGGAAGGATTCCGCGTTCTTAACTGTGAATGATAGTCGCAAGACCTTAATCGTACAAATGAAGTTGTATTGTGAATGATGGTCGCCAAGCTTCTTACGGGTGAGCCGCAGCATACACCTCGCGCACATCGGCGTTGGCACGGAACCACTCAACGAGTGCGGCTAAACCATCCTTGAGAGAATATCGCGCTCTCCAGCCCAGGACCTCGCTGATTTTGCGATTGTTCGCCACCCAGACAGTCGTATCCCAATCCCTGTCAGGCATGGAGCCAAACTGGGGCTCCTCCTGGATGGCCATTATTTCTTTTGCCGCCTCCACGACTTCCTTTAGCGTCGTCTGGCGCCCTGTGCCCACGTTGTATACAGCCCCCAGCTCATCCGCCGTTTTTTGAGCGGCAAGCAAATAAGCGTCCAGAACATCGTCGACGTACACGTAATCGCGCGCTATTGAAGGGTTTACCAAAGGAGGGAAGCGACCCGCAAGACCGTGCGTGACGATTTTCGGCATCAAGCGATTGGGCTCTTCGTAGGGTCCATATACCGAGTACAAGCGCAACGTGGGCATGTGCAGCTTGTGCTTTTGGGCGAGGAACCGGCAGAGCATGGTGGCAGACGCCTTGGTTACGGCGTAATAGCTGTTGGGCTCCAATACCTCATTTTCGGCCGGCGCATGATCTTTGAATCCATATTCAGAAGACGAGCCAGTGTTGATAAAGGCCTCAAATCCCGCCTTAATAGCGGCTTCCGTCAAATGCACAGCAAGAAGTACATTGGTTTTCACCATTGCATCGGCATTCGTCTGCCAGGAATAGGCACCATGCGCAGCAAGGTGAAAGATCCAGTCGGCCTTGATTCTTGAAAGCGCGGTTTCAATACTTTCCTGGTCGCCAGGCTGGTATTCGTGAATTCGTACCTCCTTGCGAATTGACTCCAGACGCCAGCCGAGATATTGAGGGCGCACAAGAAGATGCACTTCGTGCCCCTCACTCAACAACCTGCGGGCCAGGTTTGCGCCTACGAATCCAGTTCCGCCAGTGATGAGCGCCTTCTTCATACCATCGCACTCTCAATACTTTACCCGGTGCACCGCCGCATTGCCTGGTCTTCGCCTTCCGTCACCTGTTTCACCGCCTCACTTCTTTGCCAGATCGAGCGATTGCATCGCCACTTCTATCAGCGAAGCGCGCGATATACCGTATTTGCGGTAGAGAAAATCCTGAGAGCCGATGACGCCATGCGGATTCTCTTTCACGGCGCTGCGGGTGAGGCGGCAGTTAATGCCGTTTTCCGCAATTACTTCGGCCACCAGCGAGCCGAGCCCGCCATTGGCATAGTGCGCTTCCACACAAATGACACGCTGGTAGCCGGAAAGCAAGTCCGCCAGATCCCTTACCGGTGCCGGGTTGAGACAGGACACGACAGCCACGGCGCAAGAAACGCCCTGTTTTGCCAGTTCTTCCGCCGCCGCACAAGCCTCTGTAGCAATGCTTCCCATCGCCACAATCAAAAGATCTTCCCCACTCCTCACTCTCTGCACGCGCTCGATGTCGAATTCTCCGTTGAGCCCGGGCACTGCTGCTTTGTCATCCTTGCCCAGACGATAGTAGATCGGCCCTTTCATGTCCCAGGTGGACAGAAGCGCATTGCGTGTCTGGGCGGCGTCAGCAGGAGCAATGACCGTCAAGCCGGGCTGCACGCGCATCACTCCGACATCTTCCAGTCCGAAGTGCGTGGGCCCGTTGTGCGAGTACTCGACACCACCGCCAACACCGACAATCCGCACCGGCAGCCCATGAAGAACAGGTCCGTTGCGGATGAATTCATATGCCCGCAAAGTAGCGAAGGTGACGATGGAATACACAAAGGGCATCAAACCCGACTCAGCAAGCCCGGTCGCGATACCCACCATGTTTTGCTCAGCCACTCCGACATTGATAAAGCGATCGGGAAACTTCGCAGCAAACGGCTCCACTACCCAAAATCCAAGATCGCCGGTAAGGAAAAACACGCGCGGGTCGCGTTCGGCAAGCTCGAGCAATGTATTTAGAAATGCGCCTCTCATATCCTTTCCTGGATTTACCCTGCCCTTTCCACCTCAGCGACCGCCTGAGCAAATTCTTGGTCGGACATGGGCGAATAATGCCATTTGATCTGATTTTCCATGAAGGAAACGCCTTTGCCGAAAGTAGTGCGGGCGATGATGGCATGCGGCG
>DATNRC010000375.1:0-3110 GCA_036703705.1 Candidatus Obscuribacterales bacterium | reverse complement strand
TTGACCAGCTCCCTTTGCGTCACCGACCCCTGTCCTTCAATGTTGGCCGGCCGCGACTCCAGCCTGATCACATGTCTTTGCTGCAACCTCAGCTCAGCGGTATCTTCTATGGTGACAATCCGTTCGTCATCACTTATGTATCCGGAAAGGACATTGAGCAATGTGGTCTTGCCAGCCGAAGTGCCGCCGGAAATGAGGATGTTCAATCGCGCCTTGACTGCCAGACTGAGAAATTCGGCCATCTCCGGCGACAGGGTCCCGCCTGCCATCAAATCATTCAATGCGAACGGCACCGCGCGGAACCGTCTAATCGACAAGACGGGGCCCTCCAGCGACAGCGGAGGAATAATGGCATTGACGCGAGAGCCGTCGGGAAGGCGAGCGTCTACAATCGGCGAGGATTCATCGACTCGCCTTCCCACGCGAGCGACGATGCGATTGATGACGTGGAGAAGATGATCGTCGTCTTTAAAGCGCACGTTGGTTTCAGTCAGTTTGCCATTGCGATCGACGAACACACTTTGCGATCCATTGACGAGAATGTCATTGACGTCAGGATCCGCGAAAAGCGGCTCCAAAGGACCAAGCCCGAGAGTCTCATACAACACCTCCCGCGCCAGTTGATGGCGCTCGGCAGCGGAAATCGGCAAACGTTCCTCATCCAGAAGATGGTGCACGGTTCTCTCGATTGCCGCCTCCAGCACCTCACTGCCGTCTATTTGCATGAGAGCGCTGATATCGAGATTTTCGATAAGACGTGTATGGATTCTGCTTTTCAGGGCCTGATATGCGCGTTCTGCTTCCCGTTGGGAAAACTTGCCGGACTTGTAGCTCTGCACGCTGTTGCGCAGAGTCAAACTGATCGGTGATGACAGAGGGGCGCTTTGCGGCTCGTTCTGAGCAAGGGAAGACGACGCTGCCTGGGCAGATTTCGGAGATGGCAGTGCAACGTCCTTTTTGGGCGCCTCGGAGGCTGATGCTGCACCCGCGCTCTCGTCCTTGAAAAGCAACTCCCTCAATTTAGACATTCCAATTTCCTTCCTTAGTGAGCACCATATCCTTACTGGCTTCAGGCAATTTCACCGATCGTCAGAAAGACGATGCCCGGTTGTCTTGATGAATCGATCGATTGTCGCAGCAATTGCTGCGATCGATTTGGCGTAGGCATCACGCGGATGTTTCATAACCAGCGGCTGCCCCGTAATGGCGCATTCTTCCGCCTGAGCGTAAACATTTGGCACTTTCACAAGCGGACGCGACTGGAAGGCGTTGTGCAAATGCTCTTCGACATGCCGCACCTTGCCGCCGGATCGATTGACGGCAATCACAATTCCTTCCCTGGCATAGCCGAGATCGTCAAAACTGTCGAGCCATCTCTTAGCGGCAGCGATTGAGGTCAGATTGGGCTCAACAACAAGAACTATCGCCGAGCACAAATCGAGCATCGTCACCAGGTGCCTGTCGAGTACCTTAGGCAGATCGACAACCCACAGATCGGAATAGCTGCCGATCGACTGCATGCATGCCGCGAGCATTGATAAATTAAACTGAACTGCCGCTTCGCCACTGAAAGGAGGGGAAATCACAGCAAAGCTCTTTTGACCGCTCGAGACCTCGTAGCAGCAGGCATCGAACATTTGCCTGCTCATATGCTCGCTGCGCTGAATCAGGTCGCTCAACGTATTGACGGGGTCTTTTGAAAGAATGAGAGCAGCGTCCGGCTGCTGAAAATTAGCATCAATCAAAGTCGTCCTGGCAGAGGCACCACCGGCGAGGGCAAATGATGCACCGAGATTGACCGCCACTGTGGTGGCGCCCACGCCACCTTTGCTTCCCAAAACACCAATCACCGGCGATGCAATTTCCTTCGAATGCTCAACATCCGGCTGATCGATGAAATGGCGATCTTCTTTCGGCGCAGACGCAACCAGCGCTCCGCTACCTGCAAAATGCTGGTCGTCCCTGCCGGCGGCAGAATGCCCATCGGCACGTTGTCTTTGACTGACCTTACGATCCCAGACTGCTCCAATCATTACTCCATCCTCGTTGCTGCGAGACAAGCGGCTAAATCTTCGGTATCGCTCGCGGTGATAACGCGGGCGCCATGACAATGCTACGCGACCTGGGCTCGATGCCGTCGCTCTGGGGCAGATGCCTGCGCTCGATAAAGGGCGGCACGGGCGGAGGCAACACATTGGAGCCGAAGGTGGGCACTGCGGCAACGCCGTTAGCAAACGACGCATTTCTAACAGGAACCGATTCGGTGATGTCAAAACTGATGTTAAACGCCGTGCCTGAGAAATCGGTCAGGCTGCGCAATCTGAGCCGAGCAAAACCAACGACTTCGTTGGTTTGAGAAAACGACGGGTCGTTCCTTATTACCGGAACAATGCAATACGAGCCAGCAGGAATCAAGCGTGCTTGCGCCAAAACGTCTCCCTTTCGTGATTGGAAAACGGGATCTGCCGGGTCAAATGCAAAGAGGCGGCTGCCGCGCTCTACAACCGCCGGCGGTATCGCCTGGGCAACGAAGCCGTTGTGAAAATATTGAAGTGAATGATTGAGTTGATCGATCGCCAGATTGCCCTGTCCGGTGCCGTAGTAGTCTGCCCCGCCCGCATATGTCACGTTCACAAAACATCCTCTCATATGTCCGGGCTGGAGAGGCGGGGTTGGCTGATTCGATTGCGGCAGGTCAATTGTGTAAGTATTAATCGCGGCCGCCGGATCAGCCGCTGTCACAAATTGCTGATTGCTTATGGCGATAGGGAAGGTGCTAAAGCCCGAAAGTTCCGCAGCGCGGGTGCCGCTCGCGGCATCGCGAGGAGCTCCCCTGCCTATACGGGTCGCAGGCTGCGCTATGACTTCGGCAACGCGATAGGGTGACGCCGTTTCAATTCCCGGAGGCATGGGCAAACCGAGCATCGCATTATAGGCGTAAATCAACGGCAAGAAGACCAGCCGCAGCGCATCGCTTCCATCTCTGCGCGCACGCACGCGCAAGAAAAATTCAGTGCCGTCCGCGGGATTGCCCGGAAAGGTGATGTCGCCGGAAGCGAACTGCACGGGAGAATCATAAGTGCCGCTTTGAGAATCCGGACCTACTGGTG
>DATNRC010000374.1:0-4513 GCA_036703705.1 Candidatus Obscuribacterales bacterium | reverse complement strand
GGGCACTACTCAACAGTATTATCAACAAGCTCAGCAGCTTGCCGCTGCCGGTGCGCAGGCTCCTTCGGCCAATGCTGCCTCGGCCGATGCCTGGCGTCCTTTGGGAGTGTTCTCGCTTGCCCAGAAAGGACAAACCCAGTCGACCATGCTCTTTCAGCTCGCGATCAACAAAGACGGGGTGGTGCGGGGCAATTACTTCAATCAATTGACCAATGAGAGTTCTGAGATATACGGGTCGCTTGATAAAAAGACGCAGAGGATATCCTTCAGTCTCGGCGAAAACAATAACACCGTATTTGATACCACTCTTTCTGACTTGATGAAGGACGACGCACCGGTTCTGGTGCACTACGGACCCAATACCACTCAGGGAATGATGCTTGTGAGATTGCAGCAACCTGCGCAAACCAGCTGATATCGGGATAGATGCATGAAACATCCGCCCTGGTCGTCGAGCAAGACCGTAAGTACACTCCTGTGCGCAGTGACGTACGCCCAAATGGGATGTGGATTGTCCGCTCGCGCCCAGGGTATTTCCCCAGGTCCTGAGGTCAGCAATGTGCCTCACGTGGTGCCCGGCACGGCGCCCGCCACGGCATCGAGCACCGCGTTGCCCGCAGCGACGGGAGCAGTGACTGCAAAAGCGGACAGCCCTTCGTCAGGAGCATTTTTCGCTGCCCTCAACAATGCCATGCCGGAAGGCTGGGTTCCCAGTGCAATCGAGCGGCAGACCGCTCTCATCCCTCTAAAAGCAGCGCAAAGCGAGAGCACCACCAGCACGCCGCCTTTAACGAATGTAGATCCGCAAACTGCAGAAATCTTGTCGGAGTTTGCGCTTTCTTGCATTTACCGGCGGGCGTATCAGCGCGGTCAGCGGTTTTTGTACGTCACTGCTTATGAGTTCAAAAACCCTTGCGGCGCCTTTGGCGCATACAACTTTTTGCGCGAGGGCGCATCGACGGTTATCACAAGGGGTGACGGCTCGAGCGAAGACGACCACAGCATTTCATTTTGGAAGGGCAACTACTTCATCAAGCTGGTGCAGACATCGGAAGACGATGAAGAGAGCAAAGAAGCCCTGCGCTCAATTGCCGATCGCATCGCGAAAAGCATCCCTCAAAATGCCGCTGTTCCGCCAATATTGTCGCAATTGCCGGCGCTCGATCGTGTAAAAGGAACGGAAAAGCTCGTTATGGGGCCGACTGCCGGCAGAAAGTTTTTCCCGGCGCCGTATATCGGTTTTCTTTCCCTTGACAGAGCGCAGGGAGCGGCTATTGCCGACTATCAGTTTCTTAGACCATACCCCGAGCGCCTGAAGCTTTTGTATGTCGATTATGGCGATCCTGTCGTGGCATCAAGCGTGTACGATGCTTATGTCGGTAATCTCAACGTTCACCATGCATTGAATGACGTCGGTGAGTCGGATCTCCCGACCACGTTGCTGAAGATTGATGGTGGTTATCTGCTCTGCCAACTTCGAGGCAGCAAAGTCGCCATTATTATCGGTGCGCGAAAGCGGCTGTCGCCACTCATATTGGCCAGGCAGATTCGCTGATCGAAACCAGTGTCAGTCACAAGCGGGGTCCGTGATTGAACCTGGAGAGGGTATATAGCTGAAGATCTAACCGATGAATGGATGTGATCTTCACGCACATGGTTGACGAAATAGAAATGGCTCGCTCAAGAAAGAGTGCTTTTACCTTTTTAGCATGGGTGTCCTCTTTCGCTTGTCTTTCTGCGTGTCCAGCTCATCCTTTGCCTCACCAGTCAGATTTGGATTCTCGCCTTCGGCGTGCCCAAACCCTTTGTGAGCAACATAAGCCGGCTGAGGCCGCAGAAGAATTGCGATCTGTGCTTGTCTCCCAGCCCTCCTGCGTGGCTGCGTATTTGCAGCTCGGTGACGCGTACAGGGACATGCTTCAGTTCAGTGAAGGAAAGAGCGTTCCCTTCAAGGTCAGGGAATGGATGAGATGATTGAGGGCTATGATGCTCTATCCACTAGCTTCAGCAAACTTAAGAAAGAGCTCGGAAAATGACATCTGATGCGCACTTGCAACTGAGATACGGATCTCTGCTTACATGCAAGGTAGTGCCGTCGATGGTCCTATATATATTGATTGCCGCCCTGATGACGCAGCCATCCCAGGGCTCCTCGCCGCAAGACAGAATTGCAAAAGCTGAGCAGTTGCTGAAGCAATCTCTTCCAGCTGAGGCTCTGAAGGAATATCGAAAGGCTCTTCAAGCATCACCCCGACTGGCTGCTGCGCATTGCGGCGTTGGTGATTGCTATATGCGCATGTCTAAATACAAAGAAGCTATTGCGGCTTATCTGCAGGCAATCGAACAGGAGCCGAAAAATGCCGAGTTCGAGCAAAAATGTGCTCAAGCTTATCTCAGCTATCGCAATATTCCGCAGGCGCAACGTCATCTGGAGAAGGCATTTGCGCTTGCGCCTCGCGATGCGCGAAATTATTGTGTCAGAGGCAGTATCAATCGGGCGTTAAAAGATAAGCGGCGGGCGGTCGAGGATTATTCCAAGGCTTTGTCCATAGATCCCAACAACAAGGAATTCTTGCGCGAGCGTGCGAAGAGCTACATGTTCGTGAAAGCTTTCAACGCGGCGCTTGCCGACTGCGATAGAGCTATAGCCCTGGATTCGAAGGATGCGCAGAGCTATATCACTCGGGCGACCGTATTGATGGAGATGGGAAGGCAACGTCAATGTGAGATCGACGCGGATCAGGCAATTCGTCTCAATCCGTTGGATGCGATGGGCTATTACTATCGCGGGCTTGCTCGCTTCAGAAGAACTAAATCTCAAGACGGGCTTGTGGATTTGAAGGAAGCTTGCCGCCTGCAGCCGGCGGACTGGAAGAATTTCAATGCCCTCGGCGCATGCTATCAGGAAGTCATGGAAGATCAGTCTGCAATCGAAGCTTTTACAAAGGCGATCAAAGCGCTGGCGGAACAAGGAAAGACTATGAGTGATCCATATTTAGGAAGGGGACTTTCATACGAAGAGATAGGCAAGGATGACCTTGCTTACGCGGATTTCACCAAAGCCATGGAGTTTGCGCCGGATCGTTCAGCGGCGCTCTATTATCGAGCCCGCTTGCTGGCGAAAATGGGGCGCAAGAAAGAGGCGATTGCCGACTACAGCAAGGTCATTCAGTTAAGGCCGAAAGATTTCGGCATCTTAAAGGCTCGAGGCGTTGTCTTTTACGAATTGGGCGATCTGGATCGTGCAGTGGCTGACTTCACAACTTCCATCAATCTGCGGCCCATTGCCAACACATTTGAATATCGCGGCAGAGTGTATGCCAGGCAAAAGAAATATGACAAAGCGCTTGCGGACTTTGACAGAATGCTCGAGCTCGATAGGGGGCAGGCGCGCTTCAAAGGGCATTTGTTGAAGGCTGGAGTATATGAGGCCATGGGTCGCAACGACCTTGCGGAGAAAGAGAGAAAACTTTCCCAAGCAAAAATGCCGCTCGGGCAATTCATGAAGGAGTTTGCTGACGTCTCCTCTCGATTCCGCGAGTTAGAAGGCGAACTTGGCGATTGAAAGGCCCGAGCGGAAACTCGGCGATTGAAAAGTCAGAGCGCAAACTCGGCGATTGATCGAATACTGAAGAGTTGCCTGGCGAGCTTGGTTTCAGACGCTCGCATACAACAGGAGGGCAGTTTTGTACTTTTGGTTTTTCTCACCCGGATTGTGGGCAGGAAAATGCTCAAAAGCGCTGAGCTTACCGCCTGCTCTGCTTCGACCTTGGAAAAGCCATGCCTGGCTTGTTCTTCGAGGAAGATGCCGCCTTGTTGCTCCGCCGATATACACGCGCAAGATGCGCCAGACAGCGAAATCTTAAGGTAAGGTATATATGTCAAATTGCTAAGATATGGCTAGAAATGGCGCAGTAGGCAGTTTTCGGAATTTGACACTCCCTTCGTAAGTTGCTATCATTCAATTTGTGCGGTTCCTGAAAAGGGGCGGGCTATCCGTTTCGGAAAAGAGGACCCGGCACTCGAACCCTGATAACTGAATAGCCATGAACGGCGCCTGTCAAAACTTTTGAGCAGGAATTCAGGAAATTTTCCGGTTCGTCAGTACTCCTGGCGAATTTGACAACGGAGAGTTTGATCCTGGCTCAGGACGAACGCTGGCGGTGTGCCTCACACATGCAAGTCGAACGGGGTAGCAATACCCAGTGGCGGACGGGTGAGTAACACGTGGGAATCTGCCCTAAGGTGGGGGATAGCAGGCCGAAAGGCCTATTAATACCGCATATGTATATATCCCGACAGGGGTGTATATGAAAGGAGCAATCCGCCTTTGGATGAGCCCGCGTCCGATTAGCTAGTTGGTAGGGTAATGGCCTACCAAGGCGACGATCGGTAGGTGGTCTGAGAGGATGATCACCCACAATGGAACTGAGACACGGTCCATACTCCTACGGGAGGCAGCAGTGGGGAATTTTACGCAATGGGCGAAAGCCTGACGTAGCGACACCGCGTG
>DATNRC010000373.1:0-14975 GCA_036703705.1 Candidatus Obscuribacterales bacterium | reverse complement strand
ATTTGTTAACTTGCAAGATTTCGCGCGTCTATATCAGTTCGTCGTTGGAAACGGTCGTATATATGTTGAGCTCAACGAGTGCGGGCTGTCAAAGCAGTAATCATCACATGTGGTGGCATAGCCGCGACTGTAGCGTTGGCGGTGCTCATTCATGACTCTATTCAGCTTCGTTCTTTTAAACACGATTATCATAGTCTCGCTCGCGGGCCTGACGTTTGTCTTTTTCTCCCGCTTCCGGCGCATTCCCGAACCATCTTTGAGCCGGGAGCAGCTGCCATTCGTCTCCGTTATCGTGCCGGCCAGGAATGAAGAGCTGAAAATAGGACGCTGTCTTGAATCGCTCGCCAAGCAGACTTACCAGCGCTACGAAATCATCGTCGTCGACGATCGATCCGTCGATAGCACGGCCTCAATCATTCAGCAGATAGCAAATCGCTACCCGCGAATCAACTTCATCAAGGGGCGCGAAACGCCCAATGGTTGGATCGGCAAATGCAATGCCCTGGTTCAGGCTGTACCACATGCCTCCGGCGAGTGGCTGTTGTTTACAGACGCTGATACTTGCCATACGCCAGATTCTCTTAGGTATGCCGTCGATTACGCGATTACCTCCGGCACCGATCTGGTTTCATTCATGCCCGTGCAGGAACTAGGCAGTTTCTGGGAACGCGTTGTTATGCCTGTGTTGCTCGGCTCTTTTTTGGTCGGCGATCCATTCAATACGATCAACGATCCCGAAGACGACCGTGCCTATGCTTACGGTCAGTACATTCTCGTCAAACGGGAAGTGTACGAGGCAGTAGGCGGGCACTTCGCTGTCAAAGATCAAATTCTCGACGACATCATGCTGGCAAGAACCGTCAAGGGACAGGGTTACCAGCTCACAGCGGCGGACGGCCAACCGCTGTACAGCGTGCGCATGTATCAGAATCTGGAAACGCTCTGGTACGGATGGACGAAGAACGCTTACGCCCTCATCGAATGTAATCCTGGTTATCTGGCGATTATCCTGTCGCTGATCAACGTTTCGATTCTCGGGCCGTTTTTGCAGACGTCCCTCGTTTTGAGTGCCATCGCCAGTGGTGAGGCACCGGCGAATCTGCCCTGGATAGTCATTTGCATAGCGATTGAATTCGGCATGCTTGCCGGTTGGTATCAGCGCACCAGCAGGCATTATGTGGGCGTGAATTGGTATCACTTCTTCCTTTTGCCTCTGGGAAGCCTTACAGTGACAGCTCTTTATCTCACCTCAGCCTACCTCATCCATAGCGGCAACAACGTGCTGTGGAAAGGTCGCCGCTACAGAGTCAATTCGCACAAGACAGTGGAGCCTCTTCCCGAACCTCTCGTCTTCGAGCCTGTCATTGAAAAAGCGCTGGCGAAAGTCTCGAGCCACGAGCCAATAGAGTCTTAGTCAGACTGAAGGCCCATCATTCAGCGCGCAAGCGCAATCGACTGATTTGATTTCAGTTGCTCGGCCCGCATCGACGCCAGCGTGTCTTTCATCAGGTCATGAACGTGCTGGCAAAGAAGTGTTTGATCCATTTGAAAATCAGCCGGGTTCACTGCCGGCAAGACTCTGATTCTCATGTCACCCACGAAATTGAGAGCTTTTGCCCCTTTGGGCAGAATGGGAAATGTTCCGTCTACAACAATGGGAACGATGGAGATATTCGCTTCTGCCGCGAGCTTGAACGGACCCTGCTTAAAAGGATGCAGCTCGCCGTCCGGTGAGCGCGTGCCTTCAGGAAACATCATTATTGAAACACCCTTGTTAAGCCATTCTCGGCAGATGGTCATCATTTCCTTCGTGCTTTTGAGATCGCCGCGCTTGATCTTCACGTAGCGGTTGATCTCCATATTCCAGCCCAGTCCTGGCACTTTAAACACTGCTTCCTTAGAAACCCATTTGAATGGCTTTTTCAAGCCGAATAAGACAAGAATGTCGGCATATGACTGGTGATTGGCAACTAGTATGTAGGCTTTGCTCTCATCAATGTTTTCAGCGCCTTCAATTTTGAGGCGCCAGAAGGGATTGATCTCAACGTGATGGAAAGCCCACCGGCTTGTGATTTTGTGAATCGTCCGGCGGTCAGGATCTATTGAGGAGGTAAAGAGGACAAGGACTAGATTGACGAGATAGAGCACCATGCTCGATGCAATGAAGTAAGCCGCATAGAGATAGGTCAGTGCACCGTTCATGTCATCCCCGTCTGAATGGCGAGACCTGGTTAACTGGAAGTGCCTATTATACAGATCGCAGAAATGCCGCAACAAGGCAAGTCCCTACAGCTTTAACGCTTCTTGCCTCTGTTTGGCTTTTCTTTTGCTTCGCCGTTCGGGCGCACCGATTTGAGTTTGTCCTCGAGCTTTTTGGCTTCGCTGTCGCGATTCAAATGCCGCAATACGGATACGTATTCTTTCATGGCTATTATCGTGTCGGGATGCTCAAAGCCGAGCAGCCTTTCTCTTACCCCAACCGCGCGGCGAAACATCGGATCGGAATTTCTGAGCTTGCCTTCGTCCCTGTAGAGACAAGCCAGGTTAAGCATGCATTTTGCCGCTTCCAAATTGTTAATTCCTAGCTTTTGCTCATAAATGAGCATTGCTCTTTTCAGGAGCGGCTCAGCTTTATCGAATCTTTTCTGCTTTCTGTAAAGTTCGGCGAGATTCGCCAACTCGCCTGCGACTAGGGGATGATCGCGGCCCTGTGTGTTCTCGCGAATGGCAAGGGCGCGCCGGTAATAGGTTTCTGCTTTGTCGAACTGTCCTTGATGCAGGTAGAGAAGTCCAAGATTGCTCACGCAAGACGCAGTATCACGATGCTGAGGACCCTGAAGTTTTTCCTTTATGGAAAGGGCTCGTTTGTACAAGCTTTCCGCCTCCGCATAGCGTCCCTGCTGGTCGTAGAAAGCAGCTAAATTGTTGAGGCTGGAGGCAATACTGAGATTGTCTCCGGAGGAGATTTTCTCCTGAATGGCCAGGGCTTTGTTGTATAGCCGCTCTGCTTCTTGATAGTTTGCCGTGCTCTGATAAAGAACGGCAAGATTGTTGATTGTGTTGGCAACCGACATGTCGTCCTCGCCGAGAATCTTTTGCTTCAAAGCTAGGGCCTGCTTGTAGAGTTGCTCTGCCTCTTTGTATTCGCCGCACAATCTGTGAGCTTCCGCTAAATTGTTGCTGGCTTGCGCTACTTTCAAATCTGCTTCGCCCAGCTTTTTCGCTTCCAGAAGCGCCAGCTCGAACATCAACTTTGCCCGATCGTAGTCTGCTTTGTCCAGCGCGCGCTTGCCGGAAGTGTTGTAGCGTTCCCAGAGGCTCTGGGCGGCTTCTTGTTCGGTCGGCGTGAGCTTGGCGGCAAAAGGACCGGCGACCGATGGGGACTGGAAGGCGATCCAGAGCAGGCTGGTCAGTGCTGTGGTCAAGAGTATGGTGCGGCGGATCAACAGTTTCTCGGCATCTTGGAGTCGGAATTTTCCCTATTCGACGGGGATACCTTAATGCAGCTAGATGCTTGCAATTCCGGCTCTCATTTGCACTTTTCGTTGTGAGACTACTCAGTGGGATCGGGAGCCAGCGATGGTTCTATTGTTTGTTCAAGCGGGACAGTCGTTTTGGGCTGAATTGTCTTGGAAGTATTCACAGTATATCTTCTTCCCTTCCAACTTACCTGGCTGCCGCTCAGGACCAGATAAGCGGCGTGGAGGTGCAATGCGGTCACGGCAATTGCTCCGGCCGGAATGAGAAAGAAGTATGGCCATCCCGCACCCTGCCTGTGCTCACCAGTGAGCCAGAACCAGACGGCCAAAAATGCCCATTGGGCGACGACGACGACTGTGAGAAGCGGTGTGAAGTAATCCGGCTGGCTAAGCCACAGCCCGACCACTATGCCCAGGTTAATTAGTGGCAGAAATGCCGACACCAAAAGACAAAGAACAATCATTATCAGATTGCTTAGACGGCTGTCGATGAGCGAATACAGATTTTTCGTCCAGCCCTGCCACATGCTTTCCAGGTTCGTGTACATGCGCACGCTATAAAGTGTCTTGCCGTCCGCCACGGCGATTTTGTAACCTTTTTCCTTGAAAACGCGTCCGAGCGCGTGATCTTCCACGATCTCGTCGCGCACCGCTTGATGCCCGCCCAGAGCCAGATATGAGCGGCGCCGGCAGATAATGTATTGGCCGTAGGCGTAAGCTCTTCTTGCTTTTGGATCGTTGACGGTGTGGAAAGGATCGCCGATGAGAAAGGAGGACAGCAAAACGGACATGACGAGCTTCTCCCAGAAGCTGCCCAGTTCTTGCATGGGCACAAAGGAGATCAAATCCACTTTGTTGCGTACGGCATGGGCTATGGCATCCCTTACCGAGTAGGCGCTGTGACATGTATCCGCGTCGGTGAAGATGAACCAATCACCGGATGCAAAACCGACCGCATAAGCGAGCGCATTGCATTTGCCCACCCAGCCTTGCGGAGCGTCTTTACCCCGGACGAACTTCAGGCGCCGGTCTCGCTTGGCGAAGCTTTCAATTATCTCTGGCGTGCGATCGGAAGAGCGGTCGTCTATGACAATTACTTCGAAGCCAGGGTAATCCTGGGAAAGGAGGGACTCCAGGCAGCGAGCAATTTTCGCTTCTTCGTTTCTTGCCGGAACGATAATGGAAACAAAAGGCAGGTCTGACTCAGGTATTTGGCAGCGTTCCACTCGCTTCAGGAGCATATAGAAAGCGAGCGTCAATGCAAGCAGACAAGCAATCCAAACAGTATTGGCTAAAAGGAGGCTGAATAAAATCACTGGGGTCACCTGTAACAATGATGTGGAAGAACGCCGCCTGACCGGGGTCTTTGCGGATGTCCGGAATTGATAACTGCTTGCCGTAACGAATGGCAGCTGTAACAGACTTATTTTTTGTCGTAACTGTAGAAGCCGCGACCGGTTTTTCTGCCCAAATGTCCAGCTGAAACGAGCTGTCGGATGAGCGGGCAAGGCCTGTATTTCGGATCGCCGAAGCCCTCGCGCAAAACCTCCATGACATGAAGGCAGATGTCCAGCCCGATGAAATCCGCAAGCTCAAGTGGTCCCATGGGGTGGTTGTATCCGAGTTTCATGCCCTGATCGATATCCTCCGGTGTGGAGAGTCCTTCCATAAGAGCGAAAGCGGCTTCGTTGATGAGGACGAGACCAAGCCTTGTGGTGATGAAACCGGGCATATCTTTGGAACGAATCAGCGTTTTGCCAAGCTCATTGCCGAATGTCTCTACCCTCTTGAGCGTCTCACTCGATGTGTCCAGTCCAGGAATGAGCTCTACCAGCTTCATCACATGCGCGGGAGAGAAAAAATGCATGCCGATGAAACGGTCCGGACGCTTTGTAACTGCTGCCAGACTGGTGATTGGCAAGGATGACGTGTTGGAGGCGAAAATCGTCTTAGCGTCGCAGATTTCGTCCAGTCTCTGGAACAACTCTTTTTTTACCTTGGGATCTTCGGCTACTGCTTCAATGACGATGTCTGCGTAATAGGCGTCTTGCAGTCGTTCCGTGTGAACGATCCTTCTGTGTGCATCGGCCAACTGCTCGGGCGTCAGGAATTTTTTCTCCACGGAGCTTCGCCCGTACTTCTCGATCGTCTCATTGGCTTTCCTGAGGGCTGCTTTGGAAATGTCGTACAAATAAACCTTTGAATTGGTCTTTGTGGCGATCAGATAAGCAATGCCCGTTCCCATGAAGCCGCTTCCGGCCATGTAAACGGTCGAAATTCCGGAACCAGTTGCCATTAGAGTAGTTGCTCCCGACTCATGACTAGTGCGCATAAAGTTTGTTTGGACGCGAGCAGTGGCACTTGTTAAGTGCAAAGCCAAGTGGTGCTCGAACCCTGCCTCCTTTGAGCAAAGATCCTACCACTCTGAATTAGGCGCTTGTCCCGAAGTCAACAGTCTTACAACTGTGCACGCCTGAGCATTTTTGGTCTCCCCCCTTGGTTAGGAGATTTCTAATTTTCCTCTACCGAAATGAAGGCTGGGGCGAGGTGATGAATGGAGATAATTCCCTTTGAGCAGAGCGGGAGATGGGTGTCAGAAATTCCGGGATTTTTCTGACACTTCGGTTGCCTTGCCAGGCGGCGGCAGAAGGGTGTCAGAAGTTCCGAGATTTTTCTGACACTTCGGTTGCCTTGCCAGGCGGCGGCAGAACTATCTCCGTCCCTGAGCGCGTAATCCTTGCGATGCACGCCTGAATTTGATAGGGTTTCCAATCGTTGGTATGTCGCGCCTCTGAAGTCGGAAAGAGGGCGCAGCGGCAGCACCGAATCGGAGCTCATCAAAATACTATTGGCGACGCCGAATCGGAACTGACGTCGGGGCGATGCATACATTGCCCACCGCTGCCTCTGCGAAGTTTGCGACTGAGGCAATCGACGAAGCGCATTGGAAGTGTGTTGAAATCATGCTCAAGAAAATCCTCATTGCTAATCGCTCGGAAATAGCTGTGCGAGTAATCGCTGCCTGCCGCGAGCTGGGAATTAAAACTGTTGCTATCTACTCGGAACCAGACCGAATGGCGCGCCATGTTGCGCTTGCTGATGAGTCAATCCAATTGGAAGGTCAGCCCGCCCGCGTGTACCTTGACGGAGCGCAAATTGTCGAGATTGCAAAACGGACTGGTTGTGATGGCGTACATCCAGGTTATGGATTTCTGTCTGAGAACGCCGACTTCGCGAGGGCGTGCCTTGCTCAAGAGATTAAGTTCATAGGTCCAGCACCGGACGTCATTCAGCGCATGGGCTCCAAAGTTGAGTCTCGCCGAGCTATGCACACGGCAGGCGTGCCCGTGGTTCCTGGAACCACCGATCCCGTCAGTGATGTTGCCACCGTCAAGGAGCTCGCCACCAAATATGGTTACCCAATTGCCATCAAGGCAAGCGCAGGCGGTGGTGGTCGAGGGTTGCGCGTAGTGCGTTCGGAACAGGAGGTGGAGGCCGCGCTTGCAGGAGCGCAAAGAGAAGGCGCTAGCTATTTTGGTTCTGGTGAGGTCTATGTGGAGAAATACCTCGATCTCCCACGCCATATCGAAGTGCAAGTTTTGGGCGACGAGCACGGCAATATCATTCACCTGGGCGAGAGAGACTGTTCCAGCCAGAGAAGGCACCAGAAGCTGTTGGAGGAAACGCCCGCGCCTTCCTTAAATCCACAGCTACGGGAGAGGCTTCTGGCGGCCGCCGTTAAGGGCGCTCAATCACTTGGATACACTTCTGCCGGAACTCTCGAGTTCTTGGTCTCGGGCAATGAGTTCTATTTCCTTGAAGTGAACACCCGAGTGCAGGTGGAGCACCCGATCACCGAAATGGTGACTGGGATAGACATCGTCAAGGAGCAAATGCGAATCGCTTCCGGCGAATGGTTGACCATCTCTCAATCTGACGTTAAGGCGCGCGGCCACGCGATTGAATGCCGAATCAACGCTGAGGATCCAGAACGGAACTTCATGCCCAGCCCGGGAACGATCAAGGATTATGTTGAGCCGAGAATGCCCTGGGTGCGAGTTGACGGCGCCTGTTATGCGGGCTACCAGGTGTTGCCCTTCTACGACTCTCTGCTTGCGAAACTTGTCGTCTGGGGAAGAGACAGAGAGGAAGCGATTGCTCGCACGAAATTGGCTCTCAAGGACTTTAGAATTGACGGCGTGCGCACGACCATTCCATTTCATTTGTTCATTCTTGAGGACAACGAATTTCTGCAAGGCAGGATGAACACGGCTTACGTGGAATCTTCCCTTGCGAAGGCATTCATGGAGAAAGCGAAGGGCGAAGCGGCCGCCGCTCCTGTAGCGGGTAAAGCCGCAACGGCAGCCGCCCCTGGTGCATCTGCGGTTGCCAGTGTTAAGCAATCAGCTTCTTCTGTTGACTCACCAGATGCAGTGCCCAGTGAACCGTCGCTAAAATCTGCATCGCCGGTAGGCGGGCCAGAAGCAGGTGCTGCCAAGCCCCCGAGTACCAACGGTCGCAGCGGGCACAATGTGCTAAGAGCAGGACCGTACAAATTTGAAGTGCAGGTAAACGATCGCGCGTTTAAAGTCGCAGTCACGGAATTGATTGATCCCGATCAAGTTGCTCAGCCGCTTCATGGTCTCATACCAAACGCATCTTCGCCTGGAGGCCGTCGTATAGGCGAACGTCCTTCCGCAAAGAGGAAAGAAACTGCCGCCCCCGCGGGCAAAACCGCCAATGCTTCAGTTACTGCGCCCATGCACGGCGTGGTGAAGGAGATACTCGTTGAGTCCGGCGCTGAGGTCGACGAGGGTGAGAAAGTCGTGATTTTCGAAGCGATGAAAATGGAGTCGGAATTGGTGGCGCCGCGCAGGGGGAAAGTGGCGAGAATAATCGCCAAGCGCGGTGATACGATCGAGTCCGGTGAAACAATTCTCGAAATCGATTGATTAGAAAGGCCGGAAAATGACATACGACATGAGAGTCGGCATAGGCTTCGATATACACCGATTGATCGAAGGGCGCCGGTTCATCATAGGAGGTATGACAATTCCTTTCGAGCGCGGCCCCATTGGGCACTCGGATGGAGACACTCTCGTTCATGCTCTCATCGACGCACTCCTTGGAGCGGCCGGGCTGGGGGATATCGGCACGCACTTTCCGCCCGATGATGAGCAATATAAAGATGCGGATAGCATGGATATGCTGAAGCATGTGGTCGATATGCTGGACGGCAGAATGCTCTACGTAAGTCATGTCGACGCAGTCGTTATGTGCGAGCAACCCAAGCTGTCTCCCTTTTATGAGCAGATAAGGACCAATCTCGCAAAGGCGCTGAGAATATCCGTCGATCAAGTCAGCGTCAAAGCCACAACCATGGAAAGACTCGGACCCATAGGCGCCGGCGAAGCCATCGCCGCCCAGGCCGTCGCCTTAGTTGAAGGGCAAATGTAGGCCTTCACTGCACGAGTCAGTTTTTACAGGGCAAGTGCACTGGAATTGTGGCGCGATTGGATTGTAGGCACTTACTTGATATTCGAAATAAGCTCGAAATATTTGACAAACATTTTTATGCCGCCGCTTGCCTGCTGCCAGTCGAAGTTTTCGTTGATCGCATGATAGCCATGCTCTGGAAGCGAAAGACCGAGAAACACGATTGGTATGCCAAGAATTTGATTCATGCTGACGACGGCGCCTATCGATCCTCCTTCGCGAGTAAACGCTGGTTCTTTGCCGAAAGCCGCTGTCATGGCCTCTTTCGCTGCCTCGGCGTAAGGGCCCCTGAATTGACCAAGGAATGGCTTTAGCGTCCCTTCTCTTTCAACTTCTGCATCGGGACAGTGTTCTTTCACAAAGCGGACAAAATTCGTCAAGATCTTCTCCGGATCTTGATTAGGCACCAGGCGCATGCTTATTTTTGCTTCTGCTTGATGAGGAACGATCGTCTTCACGCCCGGGCCGTGATAACCACCGGTGATACCGTGGATTTCCATGGTAGGTTTTGCCCAGATCCGCTGAGAGCCCTCCCTGACGTCGTTGGTTCTCAATGACTTGAGCTCATGCGCCTTTTTGAAATTCTCGAGATTGAAACCAGATTTGACAAACTGCTGGGCCTCATCATCGCTCGGCTTTTGTACGTCGTCGTAAAAGCCGGGAATCTTCACTTCACCGGTGCGGGCATCATACATCTCGCTGATTAACTGGCAGAGCTCTCCCACTGGATTGCGCGCCAGTCCGCCCGTTGTTCCCGAATGGACGTCCTTGGCGCCTGTCCTGAGCTTAACAAGCACTCCCTGCAGCCCTCTCAGCCCGTACGGAATCGCTGGTCTTTCCCGAGAAACCCAGATGGTGTCCGAGATAACGACGGAGTTTGCCGCCAGCATTGCTTTCGAGCTTTTCAGGAAGTCCTCGAAAGAGGGGCTGCCGATTTCTTCCTCCAGTTCCCAGACGAACTTTATGTTGAGAGGGAGTTTTTGCTGATGGGCATATTTTGCCGCGTAGAGAACTGCCAGCGCCGGTCCCTTGTCGTCAGTTGTGCCGCGACCCTTATACATATCGCCCTCAATTGACATATTGAACGGCGGTGACTTCCACTCCGTCGCGTCTGCTGGTTGAACGTCTATGTGATTGTAGACGAGCACCGTTGGCCTGCCGGAGCTGGCACTGAAGCTGCCGACAACGACAGGATTGCCCTTCGTCTTGATCAATTCTGCCTCGCCGCCCATCTTGCAGATGAGATCCGCTGCCTTTTCTCCCGCCCGCTGGATATCGGGCTTGTGAGCCGGATCCATGCTTACGCTAGGAATGTCGACAAGCTCCTTCAAATCAGCTTCGTAGTCTTTACGAAAAGAGTTGACGTATGCTGTCAGTTTGTCCAGGTCGCTTTCAACCTTCATCTTTCTCACTCCTCGTGTGGATGGTGCCGCCGCAGCAACGGAGCTCAGCCCATGACTGGACAGTGAGGACCGATGCTCGCGATCCGAATTTATGACTGTAGACAAGTCACGATTTGCATCCGCAAGAAGCGTTAGATCCGCCGGCGCTTCTGGATCACGATAGGGAGCTGGTTTTGCATGCAAACCCGACTTGACTCTGCTGCTTGCGGCCGACGACGGAGGCACTCTGGCGCTGAGAGGAATGGCGCCGCTCAGGACGCAAATGGAGAGTGCCAACGCCGACATTGCAGACACGTTTATCATAGGAGGGAAATGGTGAACGAAAGCCAGTCAGTTTTCAATCGTTGACATTTTGTTCGACCAACATTTTTCTCAGGCGTATCTCACGTCAGGCTTGAGAGGTTGATTGCCGTTGTTTACTGGTGGGGTCACACCGGGATAGAGTTGGCCATTCAAGTGCTCAGCCATCTGTTGCAGCGGGAAGTAACCTTCCATTTGGAAGCGCACCTCGATTTTGTCTGCACGTGGCTCGATGACGGACAGTGTCGGGAAGTCCTTGATTTGCAGATAGTCGGCGATGCTGCGCGCCGCATCATCTGTTGTTGTATTGCCGACCACCCAAACTCCTCTGTTGCCGAGCGAGCGAACAAGCCCGCTTCTATCCTCATTCATTTCCTTGAGTTGTCGCGCGGTGTTCGACTGGGGGTTTTTGAAGACCTTATCGTTGCCGAACAAAATCACGAGCGGTTCACCAAGAGTCACGGCGTCCTCATAGGCTTGCAACGTTGTCGAGCGCCACTCGATCGGTTGTTTGAAACTTTCTTTTCCAGCGGAATCCCTTCCGTCAGTATTGAGCGGAACGGCTGGGATTTCGATCCTCTTTTTAGAACCTCTATCAGGCGTGTACGCGACCGGCACAACGTCGAACATCTCACTCGGCGCTTCATTGAAAGAGGCATTAATCAGCCTTGGTTGTTCGGACGGGCTTGCCACTTCGTAGGGGAGCTTCTGCACGGAAAAACCATTTGCATTGCGGGCAAATCTGTAGTCATCTCCAAGTGCTTCTTGCGCAGGGGACTTCTGGGCGCCGGTAAATGAGGGCGAGAATGGAGGCTGCTCCGAGTACATTTGTGAATACGAAGGGCAGCATTGAGGACCATAGAGTCCCGCTAAGAAATCCACGGGTTGCCGCGCAGAAAAATCACGGGGACGGAAATCGTAGTTTTGCTGGGATGGCGTGGACGGAAAAAATGGCTCGAATATATAATCCGGCGACAGCTCGAAGCGTGCTGGAGCGACTCTGGACTGCTCCATCCAGAGATTTGCTGACAGAGCCTGATTATCGTCGTTTTGCCCGACCGGTTTGAATTGCTGTTCGCCACAGGTTTCCTGGTAATCGTTGCACATCGGGTATCCTCCGGGGTGACAATTCAGCGCGAGGTGTCGCAGGAAGTGCGTTGCTGTGAACGTATCTACCTGAGCCGAAAGCTTTCTGGACAGACCAGGATGCGAAATTAATGTTAAGCGGATTGCCTTCAGTCTTGAGGGACAGGGGCTCGCTCGGACATCGTCAGCCGTATGCCTCTTGACGCCATTTCCGCCAGGAAAAGTTTGACCGGAACGCTGGTTTCTTGCCGCAGCACTCCTCTTTCCGTGATATCTCCTCGCGCGATCATTTGGGCAATTATTGACGCGGGGAAGGCGGTCATGCGCATCATTGCCGAGAGCCCTTCGGCTTGGTCTGCAAACTCAATGCATTCCCAGATGTATTGAGTGGGCTTCTTGTCTTTCACGCCAGTAACGGTTACGCGGACGAGAACTGCATCCGGTTCGTCCTTGGCCATTTTTCGCGACAGGAGCTCAACAAAAAGTTCTCGCGGCACTATTTTTCCAGACGGCAGGTCGACCGGTTCAAGACTCATTAACCCTAGCTCTTTCAGTAAGTTCATCTGCTCGCAGTGACCTGGATAGCGGATGGTTTTGTAGTCCAGGTGCTGGACCTTGCCGGCGTAAGTTGCCGGCAAGGTCGATATGCCGCCCGAAGTGGCGAATGCTTCCAGCGTGCCAAAAGGCTTGGGAAATTCGATCTTCTCCACCTCGGTCAACGAGGGTATTTGAAAGCTTTGACCGTCCCTGATTATGGTTACATCTTCGGCATACTCATTGATCAAGCCTTCGATCGCAAAAAGCTGGCTGTAGCCCAGGAAAAGGTCTTTCTCAACGGGAAGACCGCCAACACGCAGCCTGATTTCGTAAAGCTCGTCGAGACTGTCGGCGGCGACCATGGCCAGCATTGATACCAAACCTGGTGCAAGGCCCAGGTCCGGCATTATCGTCACATCTCGCTCTTTTGCGACCTCGTCGAGAAGAAACTCTTTTTTGACAACTTCTTCATTGCCGCCCAGGTCGACAAAGTGCTTTTGAGCCTCTAATGCGGCTTTAGCAAGATCGTAGTTGCAATTGAACGGCACGCAACTGATAGTGACGTCAGCGCCTGACATGAGCGCCACTACTTCTTCGAACTTACATATATCCAGCTCGACAGGTACGATCTTGGAATCGTTGAGTCGATCTGCCGCTTCTTTGGCTTTGTTGCCGTCACTGTCAGAGAGAAACACTTGTTCGACACGAGGGCTGCGGATGAGATCGTAAACCGCTGCATAACCCATGCGCCCAGCACCAAGAACAAGGAATTTCACGTGGCTATCCTCATGCAGTGACTACGAACCCGCAACCGTAGAGTTAAGCTCTCCCACCGACTGGGGCTGGGGCAATCATACTACAGGCAGGGCGATGGTTCAGCTCTTTTGCCAAGAGGAGGGACCATTGCATCTGATACTCTCTCAGCCAGCTCTGGAAAAATGTTGGATTACTGTCAGAAATTCAGCAATTTTTCTGACATCGCCCGTGCAGTATCCGAGAAGGCTTACCAGGACACCGTTTAGGACACCTGTGTCAGATATTTCGCGGTTTTTCTGACACCGGTACGGCGAAAAATCGCCAAACCGACATGGGGGTTGACTTTGAGGGGATTTTGTCAGAAATTCAGCTGTTTTTCTGACACCCATGAGTCTCATAAAAACTAATGCACAGATCGCCGCTTTCCACCATCCACGCAAATCGTCGATCCCGTTATGTAGGAGGCTTGTTGAGAGCACAAGAAAGCAACCACGGAGCCGAATTCTTCAGGTTCGCCGAGCCGCCCGGACGGTATTGATTTCACGTACTCACGCATATACTCTTCGCGCGTTTGGCCGCTTGCCGCTATCCTGGCTTCCATCAGATCCTCCGTGCGGGCCGTGCGGATCAGTCCGGGTGCCACGCAGTTTACTGTAACGTTTGACGCTGCCACTTCGTCGGCCAATGTTTTGAGCATGCCTGTGACTGCTGATCGCATCCCGTTTGAAAGAGTCAGGTTTGCAATAGGCTCAATCACGCTCAATGATGTAACGCAGACAATTCGTCCCCAGCTGTTTTTCTTCATGGCAGGCAGAAAGGCATTGTTGAGATGGACAACCGGTAGAAGGAGCTGTTGAAATGCTTTTGTCCAGTCTTCAACAGTTGTCGCTTCTGCTAATGATGGCTTAGGTCCGCCCACGTTGTGAATGAGAATGTCCACATCGCCAAAGGTGCGCTCGACAAAGCTTACCAACCCGTGGCGGCTGTCGCTCTGGCTAAGGTCGCAAGCAAATGTGTGAACTTCTCCTTTTGCGCTCTTCACAAGGTCCTTAGCGGTTTTCTCTAGTGCCTCTGTGTCACGAGCACACAACAACAATTGGACGCCCTCATCGGCGAGCGCTGCTGCGATGGCCTGCCCCAGTCCCCGAGAAGCAGCGCAAACCAGAGCCCGCTTGCCCCGTATACCGAGATCCATGAAGTTCTCCTTAGATGCTTTGCTTATCCTTTGTACTTATAAGAGATGGTTTTTGCCTCGCTGAAAAACTCGAGACTCCACCTTCCGCCCTCACGTCCAATGCCTGAGGCTTTTTGACCGCCGAAAGGTGTCCTCAAATCACGTGCGAACCAACAATTGACCCAGACGAGCCCACTTCTCAGCTTTGAGGATAGGCGATGGCAGCGGTCGACATTCGAGCTCCAGATCGAGGATGAAAGCCCATAAGGAGTGCTGTTGGCCATGCGCACAACGTCGTCTTCCGTCTTGAAGGGAATGATAGGCAGAGCGGGTCCGAAGATTTCTTCCTGACAAAAACGCGAGTCATACGGAATGTCCATGAATACGGACGGCGAGATGAAGTAGCCATTGCCAAGTTTGGCGAGTCTTTCCCCGCCAATTAGATGTCTGCCTTCCCGCTTACCAATTTCAATGTATTCAAGCACCTTTTCCATGTGCTCTTTGCTTATAAGGGCACCCATTTCGGTTTTCGGGTCGAGAGGATCGCCGACCTTTATGGACTTGACTCTTTCGACGACTTGATCAACCACCTCTTTATATATGGGCTCTTCCACAAACAGGCGTGATCCGGCAAGGCAGATTTGTCCCTGGTTCCGATAGGCGGCGCGAACTGCTGTGGTAACGGCTTCCTCCTTATCGCTGTCCGCAAAGACAATGGTGGCGCCTTTACCGCCAAGCTCGAAC
>DATNRC010000372.1:0-8158 GCA_036703705.1 Candidatus Obscuribacterales bacterium | reverse complement strand
GTTTGACCTGTCCGCCGCGGCGATTCCATTCGACGATGAACAGCTCGTCTTTGAGCTGTTCGGCGGCCAGAAGCGCTTGCGGGGCCATCCCGTTCTTGGCCAGCATAGCCACCAGCTGCTGTCCGAGATCTTCACGAGTGGTTGCCCACACCAGCCTTTCCGGTGACGGGAAGGCGCCCGCTTGCGGAGATCTGAAGTGGGAAAGAGCGCTGTTGAGTGTATCGTTGACCGGCACCGGAGGCACGGCGGTCGAGGGGATCTTGGCAAGCAGAGTATAGTCGCGCCAGAGGGAGGCGTCGTCCTGAACCTTCTCGGCAATCGTCACCGCCTGCTTCAGATAGTTCTCAGCCGCCGGCACGTCCGCCAATTTCAAGCTGATCTCGCCCATTGCCGATAACACGCGGCATTTCAAGAGCTCATCCTTAAGCGGCTTTTTCTTCCTGTTGAACATCTCGAGAATGCTGTTCATGTGCACGCGCGCATCCGTGTTCTTTCCCGCACGCGATTCGGCAATGGCCAGGTTGGAAAGAACGTTTATATGCAGCCGCTCCTTGCGCGGATTGAGAATGCCCTGCAAATCGAGCGCTTGCTGGAAGTATTGCACTGCACTGGCGTGATTCTCCAGAGTCTCCTCGACCATGCCGAGCGCGTTGTAGGTTTGCGCTTGCTCGAGAGTGGCATTGAGCTTCTTGAAAAGCGGCAGCACCTTCTCCAACTTTTGCTTGGCCGGCTCGGGATAGCCGCTGGCGATGAGAGCATGCGCATAACCAAGCTCGAGATTGGCGCGCGACAACTCCGGCATTTGACTGGCGCTCAGTTTCGCAGCAGCCTGGCTTGCTTGCTCGAACGTTTTCAAAGCCTTCCCGTATTCGCCAAGCGTATACTGGCAGTTTCCAAGGCAGGCAAGAGCAACAGGAACACTGGACGGATTCTTGCTCGAGCCGCTGCTGGCAAGAGAGTATGCGCGCTGCGCTTCTTCCTGAGCAGCGGTGTAAAGTCCCAGGTTGAGAAGCAACAGAGCGACGCCCACCCGCTTGACGACGGAGGCATGATATTCACCAGCCTGCTCGAGGTGCATCGCGGAGGCTTGCTGAAATTGAACAGCCTCCTTGAACTTGCCCATCTTGAGCAGCACATTGCCGCAAATTCCTGTCAGTTCGGCAGAATCTTTGGCGGTGGAATTGCCGAGATCGGCATAGTCCTTTAATGCGAGCTGCAGCTGCTGCCCGGCCCAGGTCGGATTGTCGAGGCCGAAATAAGCCTGCGCAAGCGCCACTCTGGCCTTGCCAAGATCGCGCTTGTCATTGGTTTCCGCCAGCACTTCCGTAGCGTTCTCGCCCATGTACTTGGCTTTTACGTACTGCCCGCGGGCGAGGAAGAAGCGGCACATATTTGTAAGCGCACGCCCCTGACCTTCGGAGTATTTCATCTCCAGGCACATACCATAGGCCTCCTGCCACTTGACAAGAGCTTTGTCCAGCATGCCTTGCAAGAACAGCTTCTCGCCCTCTTCCTCCAGTTTGTGAACCTTCTCGATCATCTCAGGCGTCTGTTGAATCGAGGGCAGTGTCGGCATTTGCTGGATGGTGCCCGGCGCCAGCATGTTCTCGATGCCGCCCGGTGTGCCTGCCGTCGAAGGATCGCCGGCGTTCTTGACTGTAATTTTGCCGATTGCAGGCGGAATCTGAATTTCTCCGCCCGGCTTCACCACTGAGGCAGGTGCCGCATTTTCGGCCTGGCTGGCACCACATACGGTGCTGACCATAGCCAGGGAAAGCAAAATTGATTGTGCTCTTCTAACCCGCATAATTCCCAAACTCATCTGGCGCAGTAGCCCCACTTTCAATGTCGACCTCACTGTGCGTTGTATTGTCCACCAATGACGATTTCTCGTTTTGTGCCTCGATGAAAGCAGCAGCGCTCACGACCGATAACCGAGCATCTGGCTTCGAGGTTCCATAGAATAAGGCAAACCGCTTGAAATTACCCGTTTGAATATTTAGCTTTCCGCCAATATGGGCAAAAAATAAGGTTGTCGGCTCCATTGCCGCATACAGAAGCTGTGCCCGCTGAGGCTTTTCAGGTCCGAAGTCGAAAAATGAAAGGTAAACAACCGCAGCTCATCCCCTGGAGCGAGGCATGCATCAGGGGCGGGAATTTGCTAAATTTTGAATGCCCGCACACCAGAGGCGTCTGCCGCTCTCCGTTTGCGCTCATTGGACGCCAGGCAAATATCCAATCGGCAATCGATGACAGACGACCCGGTTCTGAAGCCGAAATGCAAAATTTAGTTAAGCAAACAAATTGATGAAACCACGCAGTCAAGCACTGGAGACGGCACCCCTGAGAGAGTTTGACCTCGTTGTCATTGGCGGCGGCATTGTCGGCGCCGGCATCGCCCAGGACGCTGCCTCTCGCGGCATGTCTGTTCTGCTCATCGAGAAAAACGACTTCTCATCGGGCACCTCGAGCAAGACGACCAAATTGATACACGGCGGCTTGCGCTATCTCGAGCAATTCCATTTTTCTCTCACCCGCGAGCTCTGCCACGAGCGCGCCCGCCTGGAGCAGCTGGCGCCTCAGCTGGTCAGAGATTTTTCATTTGTCTTGCCGATTGCCAAAGAACAGCGATGGATGGGCTTAAAAGCTAATGTCGGTCTGACTTTGTATGACTTTCTTGCGCGCGACGCCAATGCGCGCCGGCATGTTCGGCTCACGCAGCGTGAAGTTTTGGAATCCGCCCCCGCCCTCTCGCCAAACGTCGTCGTGTCCGGATTGCGATTTCACGATTGCATCACCGATGATTCGCGGCTTGTGATTGAAGTCGTGAAATCCGCCTGCCAGGAAGGAGCGCTGGCCATCAACTACGTCGAGGTGACCGGCTTCGAGCTGACCAACAACAGAGTCTCCGCCGTCAAATGTCACGATCGCTACAGCGGAAAGGATTTCTCGGTGCGGGCCAGGGCATGCGTCAATGCCGCCGGAATCTGGACCGATCATCTGATGTCCATGATCGATTCCAGCTGGCGGCCGAGTGTTACTCCCGCCAAAGGAATTCACATCATGGTGCCGCAGTCGTCTTTTGAGACCAATACTGCGCTTTTCTTGCCCACTCTCGATAAACGCTACGTCTTCGTGGTGCCCTGGCAACGGGCGCTGATGATTGGCACTACCGACACGCCATACGACGGCAACATCGAAATCCCGCTCGCTTCAGCCGATGAAGTCGACTACTTGCTGAGCGTGGTTAACAGCTATTCGGGAGAAAAGCGCATCAATCGCTCCGATGTGATAGCGAGCTGGGCAGGGCTGAGGCCTCTTGTAGGCGGCGGAACATCGGGCAAGGATACGCGCAAGATGTCGCGCGAGCATTTGATTTTTGTCGGTCCGGGATCGGTGATTGGTTTGATCGGCGGCAAGCTGACCAATTACAGGATCATGGCCAATCAGGTCGTAGACAAGGTTCTGGCTACCATTCCAGAGCTGAACAGCGGATCGATAAAAGCATCGCGCACCGCCAGGATCATGCTTGGCGGTTTCACGGACAAGCAAGATTTTCTGACCATAACCGCGCAGGTGGCGGCCAAGGCGCGGCGCAACGGCATCGAGCCGGCGACTCTCGATCATCTTATCGCCAGTTATGGAAAGGACAGCGAAGTGATAGTCGATATGGTGCAAGAGGATGCTTCGCTCAATCAGCGCATTTGCCCAGACTTCCCGCAAATAATGGCCGAGATTCCCTTCGCCCTTCTGCATGAGTCGGCGGTGTCACTTGAAGATTTGTTGTTCAGACGGACCCGCCTCGGCATGGTGCACCAGGGGCAGTGCCTGGAGGCCGTGCCGAAAGTGGCAAGACTGGTGCAGGCATGCCTGGGCTGGGACGACACGCGCATGAATGTGGAATTGGAAGCGGTCGAGCAAACAATTCGCGACCACTTCAAATCATCACATACCCAGGAGCATCTTTTGTCGCCGGCAGCAAGTTAGAAACAACAAATTGCAGTTTGAGAAATGAGAGAAAGAGAACTGGTGGAGCTTCGCAAATTGAGCAACAAAGCAGGCGATGTTTGAGAAATGAGAGGAAGAGAACGGGTGAAGCTTCGCAAATTGAGCAACAAAGCAGGCTGATGTTTGAGAAATGAGAGAAAGAGAACTGGTGGAGCTTAGCAAATTAGAATCAGCAGGTTGAAGTCGAAAACGAGAGAACGCGTGAAGTCTGAGAAGAGAGCAAACAGATTGAAGCTTGAGAAATGAGCAAAGGAATACGAGCGTTTGTAAGTGGAAAGCTGTCCGATAAAGCGGCAAAAATGCTCTCGGAATTCGCCGACGTAGACATGCATGAATATGATGATCCTCTCACGCAAGAGCAGATCATCAACAATCTGCGAAACAAGGACGTCCTAGTCTCCGTGCTGGGAGACAAAGTAGACGCCGAGGTAATGGACATTTGCTCGCATCTTAAATTAGTGGCCAATGTTGCTGTTGGTTTCGACAACGTGCACATCGAGGATGCGACCGCGCGCGGCATACTCGTAACCAACACGCCCGGCGTTCTCGATGACGCCACTGCTGATCTTGCCTTTGGTCTTCTGCTTTCTTGCGCGCGCCGAATTGTGGAAGCCGACAGATTTGTGCGCGAGGGAATGTGGAAAGGCTGGAAGCGCGACTTGATGCTCGGTCATGAGATAAGCGGAAAGACGCTCGGCATAGTCGGCATGGGCAGGATCGGTCAGGCGGTGGCCAGGCGGGCGAGAGGCTTCGGTCTGAGGACAATTTACGTGCGCAGCTCGGAAAAGGACGACAAGGATGAGAAAATAGCCCGCGAGCTTGACGCACAACGCACAACTCTGGATGAGCTTCTTCGCCGGTCAGATTTCATCAGTGTGAATTGCCCGTTGAACGCCAAGACACGACATCTCATCGGCAAAAAAGAGTTCGCGATGATGAAACCAAATTGCATCATCGTCAACACCTCACGCGGCGCGATCATTGACACCGTCGCTCTCATGGATGCGCTGGAGACGGGAAAGGTCGCCGGCGCGGCGCTCGATGTTTTCGAAAATGAGCCTTACGTTCCGGACAAACTGATGACCATGACAAATACGGTGCTTACTCCTCACATTGGCAGCGCGTCATTGGAGACGAGGCGGGCGATGGATGAGCTTGCTGTGAGTGCTGTAATCAAAGCCTTTTCTGGAGAGCTGCCGCCCAATGCAGTGAATCCCAATGCATGGAACCGCTTCAAAACTCGCACATGAGATTCCCTACCCTAAGCAAGAAATGGATCAACCTCCTCAGGTTCGGGTATAAAGCCGGCCTTTTTGTTTGGCTGTGCAACGCATTCGCCCTTATCTTTCAATGGCTTCAGGAAGGCAAGCTGTTCGCCCTGCAAATAGACGGCCGTCCTTATGTAACCGATTTTCTGAACTCATACAGCGCCGGCAGACTGGCGCTTGACGCGCAGAGAGCGGCAGTCAACATATACGATGCGCAAGCGCAAGATCTGATCATGAGAAGTCTCATGTACCCTCTGGTGCCGGAGGTACCATTCTTCAATCAGACGCCGCCGCATTGCTTCGTGCTGGCCATGATCTTTCCACTGATGAGCGTTCCTGTCGCCTGGGGAGCCTATTGCCTCACTGCTAGCGCTCTGCTCTTCGCGTTCTTATATGTGCTCGTCAAGGACGAATTGAAGTCACCGAAAGATTTTTTTGTCGTGGCGCTGGGAGTAGCCTCATGCTTTCCCTACTGGATCTCAATTCGTCTGGGAAATTATTCGATATTGATCGCATCCTTTGTCGTTTTGTTCTTTCATCTTTTGAGAATCAACCGCAGATTTGCGGCCGGCATCTCCACGGCGGCAATCTCCATGAAGTTTCAATACCTGCCGTTCCTCGGCTTAGCCGGACTGGCAGCGGGACGATTGCCGTTTCTTACCGGCAGCATTGTCGGGCACATGATTGTCGTCGTTTTGTGCGGATTGATCTTGGGTTGGGACAATGTCCTCTCATATCCGCATGTTCTCCTCCATCAAGAGTATTCACAAAACATCTCGGGCGTCGAGCCGCAACATCAGCAAAATCTGCGCGCTCTAATCTTGCGTTTGACAGGAAGTGACGCATCCACCTTTTGCATAATCACAACCTTTGTCGCAGCAGCGCTCATCTTCGCCGTCTGGCTAAGAGCATGGAAAAACATCAGCGAGCCCAATCGCTTCAAACTCCTCGTGAGCCTCACCGTAATCTGCATGCTCTTTTTCAGCCCGCACACCCACAGGCAGGATTACCTCGTTCTGTGCGTACCCGGCGCGTGGATTTGGACTGCGTGCTTGAGAAGCGAAACATTGTCCAAGCGCTGGCCGAAAAAGTTCGTTGCCGCGCTGCCTCCGCTGTCATGGCTTCTCTACTTTATAGACGGCCTCCTTCCTCTGCCGGGATTATGCCTGCCCTTGCCTTTCCTGGCAGCCGCCGCCTGGATAACCTTTGCCGGTGACGGGCCAGCCGAAAACAATCCCCAATCCGCCAACGCCGTCTAGCATTCTGAAATTTATTCGTCCTTTCATTAAATGTTGCCGATTCGTTGAACTTTTTTTGGCGGATTTCGTAATTAAACATAGGTGCGTCCCTCACCGAAGGTACCCACCGTAAAAAGCAAATCCCGTCAATTCCGACCAGTATCCCGGCAAATGCCGTCTGATAAGCAGATCTACAGATGAGTTGCCCGAATCACGCTCGCACTATCCCGTTATGACTGAGAATCAAAACTCAAAAATGATCAAGCATTCGCCAAAGAACCATTGCAAATCGACCTTCCTGGCAGCCGGTGTGTATCTCGCGGCAGCCGGGCCGCTGGCAGCAACTCCGCTTCTTGCCACAGATGCCGCGCCGCAAGCATTATCAGCCCGTTCTGAGCGCTCATCATGGCTTGCATCGTCAGGCGTTGCCCGCCCCGCTCCACCGAAAAGATTTAAGCCGTTGCATCCATCGGAGATCGCCTCCTCCCGAGCAGCCTCGCCAAAGTCGGGCAGGAAGATGACAGAAGAGGCGCGGATGATGCATCTTCTCAACAGAATGGCTTTCGGAGCAGCAAGAGAAGATCTCGAAGCCATTCGTGAACGCGGGATCGAATCCTATATTAAGGAGCAGCTCAAACCCGAAGCCATTCCGCTCACGGCGCACGTAGAGCAGGTGGCACAGATCGACGCGCTCAGACAAACCCCGGCCGAACTCTTCCTCAACTTCGGTCGCCCGGCGCTCAAGGCGCTTGCTCAGAACGGCAGCGCTTCCGAAACCGACAAAAAAGAGCTGGCCAAGATTTTGCGCGAGACTTACCAGAAGATGTATGAAGACGCAGCATTGGCGCGGCTGACTCGGGCTGTCGAAAGCCCGCGCCAGCTGCAGGAAGTGATGGTGGATTTCTGGTTCAACCATTTCAATGTCTCCATCGACAAGGGGCTGGACCACGTCTGGGTAGGCTCGTATGAGGAAACAGCCATCCGTCCTCATGCGCTCGGCCGATTCCGCGACCTCCTGGGCGCTACTGCTCGCCACGCCGCGATGCTCTTTTATCTCGACAACTGGCAGAATACGGCGGCGGGCGCAACCGGTGTTGGCGGGCGTTTCAAAGGAATCAATGAAAATTACGCGCGCGAGCTCATGGAGCTGCATACCCTGGGCGTCGACGGCGGATACACACAAAAGGATGTCCAGGAACTAGCAAGAGTGCTCACCGGGCTTGGATTGCCTCCCAAAGCAGGCGGCGGGTTCGGCCTGCGCAATCCGGCAGAACGGCGGGCAATGCTGCGCCAGAAGGGACAGCCGGGAGCAATCGGGCAATTCGCTCCCTTCGGGGAATTCGGCAATCGACCCCGGAATCCGTTTGCTGCAGCGTCTGCCAATGGCTTGCAAGACGTCGGCGCCGCACCAGCATTTCCAGGCAACGCAGCAGGACCAGTCTTCGCAGGCAACGGCATCCGCAATTACGGAATGGTCGTCGATCTCGCTTCCATTCCCGGCGATCCCAAATTCGGCTCTTACTTCGATCAAAGACGCCACGACTTCGGCGACAAAATTCTTCTCGGTCACCGCATTCAGGGACGCGGGGAAGCCGAGATTGACGAGGTCCTCGACCTTTTGGCTCGACATCCGTCCACCGCGCA
>DATNRC010000371.1:0-7086 GCA_036703705.1 Candidatus Obscuribacterales bacterium | reverse complement strand
TGGATACTCGATCGGCGTAACCGTCAACGGACAAATGGTCGACAAATTCTTCAGTCCTGGCAAGAAGGTGGACATTACACGATTTGTCAAATCCGGCGAAAATCAAATTGCTTTCGACGCCACGCTATTGCCTTCAGGAATGCGCGAACACGAGGGTAATTCAGGCTACTACCTCAAGGTCACGGTCTACAGCGGTCCTTCACTTGAATCGACAAAGGATGTCAACGAGCTCTTGAATTACAAGCGCGACGCCTCTGAAAATCAAAACTTCAGCGACAATCTTTCCTTTGTCACACTGGAATAAATTAGCGGCCTTTATTTAACGGTAAGTATCGGCACCACTGCCGTTTGTATCGGTTGCCCATAAACGTGCACTTTTCCGTCGCCTACGTAGGCGTCTATTTCACTGCGTACGCCGAAATCGGCAAGATAGATTCCAGGCTCGATGGAAAATGCCGTGCGGTCAATAATCTGCCGCTCGTCCCGTGTTTCCAGATTGTCGATGTTGGCGCCATTGGCATGCACTTCAACGCCAATGGAATGTCCTGTTCTGTGCACGAAGCAGTCACCATATCCACGTTCGGAAATGTACGTGCGAGCTATATCATCGACTTGCCAGCCATGCACTATGCCGGACTCTTCGATGCGCATGGACACATATGCCAGGGCAGCATCGCGCGCCCCGCGCACTATCTCAAAGATCTCTTGGTATTTGTCCGGCACGGTTCTGCCGACGAAACCGGTCCAGGTGATATCCGCATAAACGGCGTCAAGCGGGTCACGTTTCTTGGCCCATATATCGAGCAAGAGAAAATCGCCTTCTCTAATCGGCCAGTGCTTGGCAGCAGTTGGCTGGTAGTGCGGGCTGCCGCTGTGCTCGTTGACTGCCACTATCGGCGGTGAGCTGCTCACCAGTCCGTAGCGCTCATACGCCTGCAGTATGAATTGTTGCAATTCGTACTCATTCAGCGAAATGCCACCATCTATGCAGCGCCGCACTTCCGCAAATGCCTCATCTATTATAGTTCTCAGCCTGTCCGCCGCATGAATGTGCGTGTCCAATTGTCCCGGCGTCCAAACAGCTTCAAATCGCTGCACGAGATTGGCTGATGACACTACATCGGCGCCCAGCGAGCGGATGAGTTCGACAATACCGGCGTCAATGCGCGAAACATAAGGTACGCTGTTGCGGGGAGAGTACTGCATGGCCACAGTCTTCAGCGGTTTGATGAGCTTCTCGAGCAGGCTTTCCATCTGGCGCCAGCCGAGATAGACATGATCTACACCCGGCAAAGAGGCGAGCGCGTCGCTTTCAATGCGGTGCACTATCTTGGCAGGCGTGCCTTTTGCAGGTATGAGGTAAAACCATCTGCGTGAAAAAAAATGCGCGCCTTCGAGATGCAAGATGCGCAATGCCAGCGGATCGTTCTCATGAAAGTAATAGAAGAGCCAGCCATCGATACCCTCTCCCACGAGCGCATCCTGTATCGCTTCTATGTTCAACTTCGACGCATGGTCTTGTGCCGTTTCGATACTCATCAATTACACATCCTTGTCAAGAAAGTCGCGCCGGTCGCGCAGTTGTTTGAGCGACGAAGATGATAGTTTAAAGTTTCTTCCGCTGGGGATGTACAGATTTAGTTGAAAAGAAGTTTTCCCATGACGAATCACATGAATGAGCCGATAGCACAGAAAACCGCTGGCAATACTCAAGTCGAGAGATTTGACTCCAGTGAGGAAACGGCGCCCGCCGCCTTGCCTCGATCCAAAGGAGCACAAACGACATGGGAGAAGCCAAGCTACGAAGAAATCAACACTGGTGCTGAGGTTACACAATACATTCACAAGAGGTAGCCTTGCGCCTGATTGTCCTCGGAACCTCAGCCGGCGGCGGATGCCCGCAATGGAATTGTGCCTGCTCAAATTGCGTCAAAATCCGTGGCGGCGACTGGTCGCCAGGACGGATGCAAGACTCACTTGCCGTTTCAGGTCATGCGGGCTGGCACATAGTCAACGCCACTCCAGACGTTCGTTTCCAAATTGAAAACACGGCGGCCTTGCGCCCGGGCCCCGGCATCCGCGAGACGCCGATTCATTCGCTCTTGCTCACTGATGCCGAGCTGGATCACACAATCGGGCTCCTAATCCTGCGCGAACGAACCGCCATCGATGTGCGGGCCACCCGCGCCGTTCTGGACATTTTGGAGGACGCGTTTCCTGTTAAGCGCATTCTCCAATCATATACTTGCCTGCGTTTTCTGGAAGTCACCCCCGGTGAGAGTTTTCCACTTGATGAAGGATCGGTCGTCGTCACGCCTGTAGCGCTGGGCTGCAAAAGACCAGGCTATGGAAGCGCCTGCTCGAAGTCAAGCAATGATCTCGTCGTTGGCTATCGCTTTCATTCTCTTCCAAGCGGGAGAGTTGCCGCCTATGCTCCTCAAATCGGCGAATGGAACGACAATGTGGAGAAATTGCTGAAGGACGCGGACTTGATATTTTGCGACGGAACCTTCGCCAGCGAAGACGAGCTGGTAAAGCTAGGAATAACAAAAGCAACAGCAAGCGTCATGGGACATTTGCCGCTGTTTGGGAAAAACGGATTGGCTGATAAGCTATGTAGGTTCACGAGCGCGAGAAAGTTTCTCATCCATGTGAACAACACGAATCCAGTGCTGGATGCATGCTCACCGGAGAGCGCAATTCTTGCCAAGCTGGGCATTCGAATCGCTGAAGACGGAATGGAATTTGAGTTATGAGCGCCCCGCAAGAATCAATGTCCAGAGAAGAATTTATCGAACGCCTGCAAAAGCTCGGCGAGGAGAAATACCACAACCGTCATCCATTTCACGTGCGCATGCATGAAGGAAAACTCTCGCGCGCTGAAATGCAGATGTGGATTCTCAATCGATTTTACTATCAGCAAAATCTGCCGATAAAAGATGCCATTATCGTAAGCAAGTTACCGACAAGAGAAGGGCGGCGTCTTTGGCTCCAGCGCATCTTAGACCAGGACGGCTGCGAAGAATCTCCTGGTGGCATCGACGCCTGGATTGGTCTTGGCAAAGCAGCCGGTTTGACGCAAGAAATGATGCATGATCCAGCTCTTGTTTTGCCTGGCGTTCGTTTTGCCGTGGACGCTTATGTGAATTTCTGCCGCCACAGCCCCTGGTTGCAAGCCGTCGCCTCCTCCCTGACCGAGATGTTCGCGCCGTCTCTTATCGCTTTCCGCATCAAGATTTTGAAAAAGCACTATTCCTGGATCGAGTATTCGGGGCTCGAGTATTTTCAAACGCGCCTATTGCAGGCGCCAAGAGATGCCGAGCATGCTCTCGATCTCGTCCTTTCGGCTGCGGAGTCCAGAGAGCAACAGTTGTTGGCTCTCGAGTCCGTCAGTTTCAAGTGCGACGTTCTCTGGGCGATGCTCGATGCCATCGAGCAGTATTCAGTGCCGGCAAATGAGCGGGCTTCTCTCGGCAACAAGAACTGAAAATGCAGCTTTCCAGTCGGCTGAAATTGCGAGCGGGAGTGCGCCTGAAGTTTGATCGAACGAGGAACGCCAACCTCCTTCTCCTGCCGGAGCGCACCGTAAAGCTCAACCACTCGGCAGCGGCCGTTCTCAGCTGCCTGAACGGCACGGCAACAGTAGATGATGTCTTGTCTTTGCTGGCGATGAGGTATAACTCGCAAAATTTGACCAAGGATGTAATCGCCTTCCTGGAGGAGGCCAGAGACAAGGGTTGGGTGCAAGCAATCGATGATTGAACCTCCATATGCGCTGACTTGCGAGCTGACGCATCGTTGTCCGCTCAAGTGTCTTTATTGCTCCAACCCGCTTTCCTTGATCCGGGCTGAGGATGAATTGACCACCGATGAATGGTTGAGGGTGATTTGTGAGGCCAAGGAGCTCGGCATCGTGCAGGTCAATTTCTCAGGAGGAGAGCCTCTCGCCTACGAAGGCTTGCCGCAAATCGTAGCCTTGTGCAAAAACTTCGATCTTTACACTCATTTGGTCACGAGCGGGATTGGCCTCGACAGGCGGAAGTTCGATACGCTTCGCCAGTCGGGTCTGGAAAGCATTCAGATAAGCTTTCAAGCCGACGATGAAAGATTGAGCGAAAGCATTGCCGGCGGCAATTTCTTGGCGCAGAAAAGGGCAGCTGCCTCTCTTGTTGCCGGCTCCGACATTCCGTTGACATTGAATGTGGTTCTTAGCCGCTTCAACCTGGATCGCCTGGAGCAAATACTGGATCAATTTCTCAAATTCAGACCTCGGCGCATCGAGCTGGCGAATGTTCAATTTTATGGTTGGGCTCTGGCAAACAGAAGTTACCTTTTGCCATCCTCCGAACAACTCAAGCGGGCGGAAGCGCTTTATCTTGCAAGGAAAGCAAAGCTCAATGGAGAGGTCGAGATCGATTGGGTAATCTCGGATTATTTCGAGAATTATCCCAAGCCGTGCATGGGAGGCTGGGCAAGCACTCATCTTTGCGTGACCCCCGTCGGAGAGGCGCTGCCCTGCCTGGCAGCTTCCGCAATCAAAGGCTTGCCGTTTCCCTCCGTGAAATCAAAAGACCTTAGTTGGATCTGGTACGAATCAGAAGCTTTCAACAGATTTCGCGGCTTAGGATGGATGACGAAACCGTGCTCTGAATGCGAGCTGAGATTTGTCGATTTTGGCGGCTGCCGGTGCCAGGCTTTTCTTTTGACGGGGGACGCGTCGAGCGCAGATCCAGTTTGCAGGCTCTCGCCGGCTCGTCACCTCATCGATGAGGCGCTTGCTGAGAAGAACAGAACCGCAGTCCGCTACCGGTGTTTCTCTCAGCCTGACGCAAGCGTGCCTTGAACGCGAAGAGGCAAGACGATTATTTGCTGCGCAATCAAACTTGACAAGACGAGGCATTCTGCACCAAAGGCGATACATTGAAATCAGGCAAGTCAAACTCGGCCGCCGCCATGGACAAGCTATCTACTCAAATCACTCAATTTTTCTCTTCTCCGTCCTTTGCTGTTGTCGGCGCCAGCGATGATCCGAGAAAATATGGGCACAAGGTCTTTCGCTGCTATTTGGCGCACGACAAACGAGCATTTCCTGTAAATCCCAATGCCGACATGGTTCTCGGTCACCGTGCCTATAAAAATCTTCAATCGTTGCCCGAGCATGTGGAGTCGGTGTCCATCATCACACCGCCGGCGGTGACAGATAAAATAGTGGATGACGCCATCGCTAATGGTGTGAAGAACATCTGGATGCAGCCCGGTGCTGAGCATCCTTCCGCCGTCAAAAGGGCTGAAGAAAGAGGCCTCAATGTTATCCACGGCGGACCTTGTCTTCTCGTCGTGCTCGGCTATCGAGAATAACTTTGTTCTTAGCCTGCCACTTGCACTTGGTCGAGCAGCTGAATAAAACGCTGTCTGAAAACGGTGAGGATTGATCGCACGTGCTCCTTGGGACATTCGCAAACGACGTGCCCGAATCCCTTAGCCAGATAATTCGTCAACTCCATCATATCGACAAGACTGGTGTCGCCTGGAGCCACATGAGCCTCTTCAAGCCATGACACAGGGGCGCTCAGGAAGATGCGCTCCTTTTGCGCCCATGGATGCTTGAGCTCTGTAAGGTTGCCCTGGGGCGTCAGAAGCCAGATGCGCCCTGTCACAATACGATACTGTGGAAACTCTGTGCTATTGGACTGAAAGAATTCAAGCGCATTTTGATAGCCCTGCAATTCATTCGCCAGCCAGAGCAATTTTTCATCCGTGACATGCCCTCTCAAGAGAGGTAACGCTTTCGCGAGCGCATCAGGAAGAGTCATTTCCCTTGTCGTGAGTTTTCTCTTGAGTTCCTGCAAGTCGTTCTACTCCAAAAATTCGCCACTGAGTGACACGAGTATAGATTCTTAGTTGCTTATAAGTTCAGCCGCTTCTTAAAAGCTAATAAATTTCTGCACGTTGCTTTTGGAAGGGGTTTCATTGACTAGTAAAGGGCCTATATGAAAAGCTTAGCAAAACCGTATGGCATCCGATAGTCCAATTCCAACGTTGTATGCAAATCGGGCATCGTTACCTGAACCATATCGGTCGCCATAGGCAGCTCAGTGGAGCTCCCTCCGGCACAGCCCACCGCAGCCGCACTGACCGAGCACTAAGACAATTCGATGTCTAAAGGAGACCATGAGCATTCTTCAGAGCCCTGCTACGAGCAATGCGGGCATCTTGGACCTCAAGGCAATCGTCGCCCCCGTGCAAAGCGAAATCGATCTGGTTGAGCAATGGCTTGGGACGAATTTGATTGACGATAATCCCTTCGTAGGCGAGCTTCTCGGGCAAATATTCCAGGCCGGCGGCAAGAGAATCAGAGTGGCCATCTCTCTGTTGGCATCTAAAGCCAGCTTGCGGGAGACAGCGTCTCTCGGCCGTTTGCACATCATCCTCGCCGTGCTCACGGAACTCATCCACACGGCAAGCCTCGTTCACGACGACGTTATAGATTCCGCTTCCTTGCGCCGCGGTCAGGAGACCGTCAACAGGAAGTGGAACGATCGGTTGGCTGTCCTTTTGGGCGATTTGCTCTTTGCCCAGGCCTCCATTTGCCTTGCTCGCATCATGAATCCCGTTGTGGTGGGTATCTACGGTCAGGTGCTCGGCGATTTATGCGCCGGAGAGATTCGTCAAATGCGCCAGCAGTTTTCCGTGGACATTGATTGGCAGGCTTATATTCAAAAGTCGGTTGCCAAAACGGCTTCGCTCTTTGCGGCCGGGAGCCACAGCGGTGCCATTTTGAATGCTTCACCCGAGCAAATGGTTCAAGATCTGAAAGACTACGGACTCAACCTGGGCATCTGCTTCCAAATCGTCGACGACTTGTTGGACATTACGGGAAAGAGCGTGGAGCTGGGCAAACAACCCGGCAGCGACCTGAGAAGCGGTATCGTCACAGCACCTGCGCTTTTTGTGCTGGAGCAAGGGAACAGCGCATCAGACCGCCTGCGGGAGCTGATTGCATCGCGCCGTATATGCACTCAGGAAGGGAGCGACGAAGGACTTGCCCTCATTCACGAAAACGGCGCTGTGGAAAAAACCGTCGCA
>DATNRC010000370.1:0-7092 GCA_036703705.1 Candidatus Obscuribacterales bacterium | reverse complement strand
CCTGCTCGTTAGCAAGAACGGTCTGGCAATCAGGGCACCAATTGACGGGCGCTTCTTTGCGCACAGCGAGCCCCTTCTCGTACATCTTCAGAATGAGCCACTGCGTCCAGTGATAATAATCGGCATCGCAGGTGGTGACTTCACGGCGCCAGTCGTAGCTCGTGCCGAGCTTCTTCAATTGCTCGTCGCGCATGAAACGAATGTTTTGTTTCGTCCACTGCTCCGGATGAAGATTGCGAGACATGGCCGCGTTTTCAGCCGGCAAACCAAAAGCATCCCAGCCCATCGGATTCAAAACGTTGTAACCGAGCATTCTGCGATGGCGCGTGATCACATCCGAGATGGTGTACACGCGCATGTGCCCCATGTGCAGATCGCCGGACGGGTAGGGAAACATGACCAGTGAGTAAAACTTCGGCTTGTCGCTCTCATCATGAGCATGATAAATGCCCGAGTTCTCCCACTCCTTTTGCCACTTCTCCTCGATATCCTGCGGGCAGTACTGACTTGCCATCTATCTGCTTTCCTCGTTTCTGCTTTGAGAGTCTCCAATAAACATGCGATGAGTCGGCAATGCCGAAAGCGCCGCGAGCCAATCCGCCTTGTGCGCTCCCATGAAGCCGCCAGGTTTTGTCACAAGCAAAAGAGCCGTGGCTTCCAACAGCGGGCGCGTAGCATCACCCTACGCCTCAACTAATGCATCTTATCTCAGGTCATGTCATTGAACAAGCAAGCTGAGAGGCCATGCTAAGATTCTTAGCTGCTTTTCGGATTTGCCTTCCGGAAAAAGAGGAGCCAGTGAGAAGATGTCTCAGCAACAACACACAGCTAAAGGGCAGGCGGGAATGGTTGACGGCGAAAAGCTGAGCCGGGAGATACCTCGAGACATTATGGAGGAGGCGCAAGAATTAGCGCGCGGCTCGGAGGTATTGCCCGAGGGAGCCGTCGGATTGGCAAAACGAATCCAGTCCGTGCGCGGCGCCGGACGCAAGCTCAGGGTAAAGCTTGGCGTTGATCCCACCGCCACCGACCTGCATATAGGGCACGCCGTCTTGTTCAGGAAATTGAGGCGGTTTCAGGAATTCGGGCATCAGGTGGTGCTTATCATCGGCGGCTTTACAGCACAGATTGGCGATCCCAGCGGCCGCAACGCCACCCGCCCACCGCTCACCAGTGAGCAAGTGGCAAAGAACGCCGAAACATACCTTAATCAGATCGGCCTTATTTTGGACCTCGACCGCACAGAGGTAGTCAACAATGCCGATTGGCTGCGCTCGATGAATCTGTCCGACGTGATCAGGCTGGCCAGCACCGTCACAGCCAATCAACTCCTGGCTAAAGAGGCTTTCGGTGAGCGTCTTGAAAATCAACAATCAGTGGCTTTTCACGAGCTCTTCTACCCCTTGCTGCAGGCCTACGATTCGGTAGCAATTAAAGCCGACATTGAGCTAGGCGGCACCGACCAGCGTTTCAACATCCTTCAAGGCCGTGAGTTGCAGCCGCACTTCGATCTCGAACCGCAGCTTGCCATGTTGTTGCCTTTGCTCGAAGGCACCGACGGCGTGAAGAAGATGTCCAAGTCCTACAACAACTACATTGCCTTGAGAGAACCAGCGCAGGATATGTTCGGCAAATGCATGCGCATTCCTGATGAGCTGATCATCAAGTACTTCGAGCTCACAACTTCACTTTCCGGCAAGGAGATTGACGAGATAAAAGGCAAACTGGAGCAGGGCGGCAATCCCAAAGATGCAAAAGAGCAACTGGCGCGGCAGGTCGTCAGCCAGTATCACGGCGAGCAGGCTGCGCAAACAGCACTGGAGGAATGGCGTCGAGTGCACAGCCAAAAATTGCTGCCCGAGGACATGCCACTGCATAAGGTGGCAGCGCCAACGGCAATTTTCAGGCTGATGGTCGAAGCAAAACTTGCCGCAAGCTCCGGAGAAGCAAAGCGCCTGTGCAGCGAAGGCGGTGTGAGACTGGATGGAGAGCAGGTAAAAGATCCCAACCATGTGGTGGACGTGGGTGCCGAGCAGGAGTTAGTCCTGCAAGTCGGGCGCAGAAAATTCGTCAAGCTCGTCAATTCATAACCGCATCATTTCCCCTTACAAAAGCGGCAACTCTTTGTCGTCACGCGCTCGTCTCACCGCCTGCAACACGGCAGCCGGAGTCCGTTTTCGCAAGGGACAGCTCTCGCTCCAAGAGAGACCCCCCGTCGGGCTTGGCCCTGCTGAGGAGACCGGCTTGTCAGCAAGCAATGAGAAGTTTCAATCATTACGAACGCACGGCAGCACACCATATGCGCCACCATACACGGCCTGCACCGCCTGCACGGTCTGCACGCCGTGCAACAGTTTACATTCATGGCCTTCCTTCTCAGATTCCTATCGACATTGACGAGCGGATGTAGGACATGGCAAGGCTGAAATTCACGGCGACAAAAATGCCGAGCAAAAAAGCGCCCAACATCAAATCCCAAATCAGCACGGCTTCTCTGGCGTGCAAAAGCTTGACGACACCAAAACGATTAATGATATAGCTGAAGATCGTCAATCCAAAAAACATATCGCCCGCCAAACCGATGATCCCTGAATATGGCGGGGGCGCCATCACCGTTGAGGCGAGAAGAAGAACCGCTGTACCCAGGAAAGCCGCTGTTATCTTGTCCGATTCTCTGAAAGTGCCTTTGGGTAAGCTCATGAGATACTGAAAAGCTTCCCAACTGCTTTTAAGAGGAGGACGTCGAGCATCTTTTCCTACTATAGCGGGCATCAGGCTCTTTGCTGCCAGCGCGCTGCTCCCACTTTGATCTATTAATAATTGAGAATCAATATCCGAATTCATTGGGCCACTTTCCTCAGGCCCATTATCTTTCTTTGGTACTCCGGAGCTAAAGAAAGTATCGTCAGAATTTAGCATATAATCGATACCTGTTATCTGTGGCTGGTGCGGCATGGTCTGCCGCTTCCGGCATTATTCCCCGGACCAAAAAAACAAGAACATGCACGCACTATGTCAGCGAAGTTTATCGCAGCCGTACCTCTTAAGGGTGAAGGACCTCCGGTTGTGAAATTTTCGTGAAAACGTGCTGCACCGGATTTCGCAGGTGTAGTGCAAAGCCGCACTGGAGGTTGGTCTTGAATCAACGCAGGGGTCACGAGCGGCGCTATCGGAGTGGCTGTTTCCCTCCGGTCCGTGATAGGGTACGCCGGGGAAAGAATTGAATCAAATCGCCAGATTTCGGGATTCCTTAGCCGTACGTGAAATCTTCGTGAAGAAAATTGTCCTGTTTCCGTGACTACCGCATGTGGGGGAAATTGGCTGAATATGCCCTTTTACCTATTGACGAGTGCTCGCCGATTGCAGTATGTTAGTGACAGCTAACGTTGCCGGGCGGTCACTTATATACGACCTCCCAAAAGTCCAGGGTTACCATCACAGGCGTAGACTCTTCGCATGGGCTGTCCACTCAATCGGTGCGGCCTCCTGGGTGACTGCACATGCGAGTTGAATGCGGATGACCGACGCGTCGAGAGGCGCATCACTCCGCAGCGCCGCCGCGGGCACACTCCCCAGGAGGCAAAGTGTCTTCACCAACTGAAAAATCATCACTCGATTCTCTTCGGTCCGCAAAAGGAAGCAGAAGAGGAAGAACGCGCGGATCCTCACTGGCAGAACTCGGCCCGGCCCTCTTTCTGGGATTCATCCTTCTTTTCTTTCCCCTGTTTACGCTTGGCACTCTCGGCTTGCGTTATACCTTCCTCATCCTCACCGCTCGAGAAAGCGCGCGCGCAGCAGCTCGTTGCAGGCAATTTGAAGCTAATGTGTCGCCAACCGAACTGTCATCGATTAACAAGGGAAAAGCAATTGCCTATCAATACGCCGCCAGCTTCAAAGGCGTGGGCATTTCCGACTGTCGCATTTATATTCAGATATGCGACGTAAACACGAAAGCCAAATCGATGGCCTATGCGAAGCTCACCAGCCTTGATACTGCAAACAATGTCTACAATGTGGGCGCGCAAATTACAGGAAGCGTCGAGCCCGTTTTGAGGAACGCCAATCAGTGGTGGGGCAACATACCTGGACTGACGGCACCCTTCACTGTCATCACGACGGCAGCCCAAACCGCAGAAAATCCCGAAGGACTGACTAAATAAACAGGTTGACAACTTATGCGCATTATGCTCAAGCACCACAACACGCCAAGCCGCAGGCATCAGGCAAACGGACTGCGCTCAAAGCGCGGCGCCTCATCATTCGTGGAAGTTGCGATGTCCGGCTCGTTGCTCATCGTCTTGATGTTTTTCGCCATTGACGCATACGTATGGATTCAGGCGTACATGGTGAATGACGCAGCCTGCCGAGACGCTTGCCGTTCCGCAGCCGAGGCCCAGCCATCGAGCGGCGCAACGACGATAACCGCATATGCCAACGCGGCGCGTGAAGCAGCCCTCGCCCAGATTACCCTGCACGTGCAAAACAGCGCTTATCTGACAAATCCACAACTGGTCGCCATCAATTACAACTACACAGGCACTATGCCACCACAGCCTCAAACACCTACTGTGACGGTTACAACATCGATTGACGTCAATCTCCCAGCGCCCATTTTCTTCATGAACAGCATGGTTATGGATGGCGGCGGCGGAAAAGTCTTACGTCTTCAACGCACTTACGTCTACCCGATTATCAACCTGCCACCCAGCTGACCCCCGCGGAGGAAAACTATATGTCGTTGTCGTTTAAGAGAAGAAGCCGCAGAGGCGCCTCCACACTCATTCTCATGACCTTCTTCACCGTATTTGGGGCCCTGCTGGTGGGTATGGCGGCATTTGAATTCGCACGATACAGCCTTGCCTGCCAGGAGTTCAATCACTGCGTAGATGCAGCCTGCCTGGGCGGCTCAGCGGGTCTGGCATCATCCAACAGCCTTGATCCGGTGACATCTCACACCATTGCCGTCAACACCGCAAAATGGGTTTTCGAGCAGAACACCATGATGGGCAAAAGCCTGGCGGGAAAGGCAACATACAATATGTCCTCATCCGCGCCGAGCACTCCGGCGGCAGAAAATGCCACTCTCAATTTTTGCTGGCTCGATCCTCAAACCGGCAATCCTACAGCCGACCCGGCAGCACAAAAGGTTTTGCGCGTCATGGGCGCTTATGGCTACAAACCGCTGGTCGGCGAATGGATTGGACTGGGCAAAAACGCCAGCCTGGGCGCCGCATCCAACGGCTACGCCTCCGGGCCGATGCTTGATGTCGTCCTCTGTTTCGATCTGTCAGGCTCGATTGATGATTCGACAAAAGTGACTTGCGTCTGGCGTTACTGGGTTCCACCGAGCGGCAAAAATCAATACAGAATCGTCAACCCCAACGGCAATGGGACGCTTTATGACGTCACCGGCGCCACCAACCTGACAGGATCAGCGGTCAATGCCTGCTATCCCCAGGCCCTGGAAGCCGCATCGGGAAGCGGCGGTTATGGCAATCTCGACTTTCGCGAAAATATGCGCGGCCAAACGCAGGGCTCAAGACCTACACCAACCACTCCGGAAAACGGAAAGCCCTGGTTTACAGACATGGTCGTCAATCTGGACGAGAATGATGTTTTCGCCGGCTATACCATTCCCGCAGGGACTTATGCCGGTTACGATTTTCCAACAGTGGGAGCGCTGGTCGAAGCCTCACGAGGCAATCTCGAATCGCTCGCCATTGCCAATGCCGCTGGTGTCGACCTGACCGCCATCGGCGTGACGAATCCGCGCGCCGGCTATTATCAAGCCTACTGGCAGGAAGCGCTTAAGCACAGGCATCCGCTTTATGACGCCCAGGCGTCTACAGCCAACTTCTACACCATGATGAACAACAGCATTGACGCCCACTTCGGATTCATCGGATTTTCCAGCGACGAGAATACAACGTATTCCGATCAGGCGGTTTCAGGAGCGCACCCGAGCTGCGCGCTGAGCTTCCCGATGCAGTTGCCGAGCGGGCCGATACCCACCACCAACACAGTCAGCACGCCAATCAAGTACACTCAGCCCGATCCGACTCCGGGCACGGCCTTCAGCCAGTACTCGACCATCATGGCCTATATGCCGCCGCTCAACCCGCCTGCCAATCCCCAGCTCACGGCAAACGGCGGCACTGACATCGTCGGCGCTCTCGATCTCGCCATGGCCAATCTTTTTCCGGCAGGCTCAGCCACTTCGACGGACAAGTGGCCAAGCGGTCTTAATCGCTCGAGAAATGGCGCCACCAGGGCGATCGTGCTATTCACGGACGGACTTCCTACCGCCGACACCTCGCCCAACTTCAGCAATTCGACCCTCCCCCTCTTGGCCACTTACGCCAAGAACCACGGCGTCAAGATTTACTGCATCGGACTGGCGCAAATTCCGGAGCTGGTCGGACCGATGAACAGCACCTTGGCGCCCATTGCTACCAACTCCGGCGGCAAGTTTTATTCCATCCCTCCCGGCACCAACCAGGCTGCGGCTCTCGATCGAGCATTTCAGGACATTGCTCGTTCGCTCGTAGCCCTTGTCAAATAATCCATCCGATCTCAAGATGTTACCAAAAGAAAAACCAGGCGATCCGCAAGGGTCGCCTGCCCCCTTTATTTGAGCCATTTTGAGCGCGCTTCCGGCCGCGGCAAGCTAATAAATGAACATCTTGAGACAGAAAACACTGCCACCCGACTTCATAAACTCGCTGGTGTCGACGGAAATCGGGTTCAGTCCCCGCTTCAGGAGCTCCTTTTCCAGATCGGGCGACCCTTTTTGCAAGAACACATCCTTACCCAAAACAGCGGCATTGCAGGCAAAATTGTAAGCCTCCCTCACCGATACCTCGATCACGTCTTTGAAAAAATGCCTGATTAACGCCTGTCCCTCGCTGTCGAACGGATCGAGGTACACGACCACGGTGTCCTCATCGATGGGACAAAAACAGGTATCGAGATGATAGAACGTAGGATTGATGAGCCTCAGCTTGACGACCGGCGCATTTGTGAGCGCGCTGACCATCTTATAGGCCTCAGCCTCTGTTCTATGTCCGTAGCCGCCCCAGAGGAGTCTTCTGC
>DATNRC010000369.1:0-9778 GCA_036703705.1 Candidatus Obscuribacterales bacterium | reverse complement strand
GTCAATTGCCTATTTCGAGACTCTTGGTCTACCCAGACTCTTGTGTCCCACTACCGCTTAATCCGCCGAATCGCCGTATGCGGACCCGCTTGTACGGTGGTGTGGCAGGGAGGGACCGTGAGGTCCCCCCTATGCCGATTCGGCCGTGCGCAAGCTAGTGTCCGGCGCTGGTGCCGCCGGACACGCCTACCATTTTGATGCTCAATTTGTCGCTGTGAAGGTCGACGAGCCCCAGATATTGCTCGATGAAGTTGCGCACCGTGCCTGGCGGAACGCTGTCTTCGATCATGAAGTCGCCTTCGTTGAGCAGTTTGCCGTCAAAATCGTATGTGTAGTATTTGATGCGGATGTCTTTCACCGGCACTTGGTTGTAGTTGGCGACCCGAATCCAGGCGACGGGGCAATTGATGACCCAGAGTCCGGCAATGTGCCAGTCCACAAGCTCGACATAGGTGTTTCGGGTCAACACCGGGTCTATTCCAAGAGGACCGGAACAGCTCGAAAGCACCGACGAAATGGCGACAAAGGCGGAAATGATAGCGCAAATTCCAAGAGCCAATGGAATTCTGCGCATTCTTCTCGACGCCGTGACAGAAAGGGACTGCCTCATATGCTCTGCGTTATGCCATCAAAACATCGGGCCGAAAAACCCCTGGTTGGCGAGTATGCCGAGCACGACCATTAAGGCGAAGATAAGAAAGAGACCAAAGAATGCTGGTTCACCGTCAGCTAACATAATTCAAAACCTGATACGAGTTATCATCCAGCCTAGGCAAAAGTATAGCGAATATCGAGTTTTGTGAAGCATATTGTTGCGTATTTTCCGCATAAAGAGCCTAATGTCAGTGAGTTTTTCGGGACGGGAACGCCATGAATCCGGATAACAGTGCCCCTTCGACCATAACAGCAAGCAGTGCCGAGCTGGATTGGGAAGTGGTTGAACGTGAATTTCCGCCCAATCCGAATGTCCTCTACCTGAATACAGGCAGCTGCGGGCGCAAGCCCAGGCGCGTGATGGACGCAGTTTACGCGGCGATGGGGGCGAACAACGAGAACCCAACGCTGGTGACCCACATTGACATGGCTCCCAAGAACGAAGCGCGAGCAAAGTCGGCGGAACTGCTCGGCGTTCCCCAGGAGCTCTTGATTCTCACCCAGAGCACGACCCAGGGACTGCAGCTGTTTCTCCAGAGCTTTTTACTTAAGGCGGGCGACGAGCTGGTCACAACCGATCACGAACATGGCTCGGCGAACACCATCATTCGCTATCTCGAAGAGACGCGCGGCATCATAGTGCGGCGCCATCGCATGGAGCCGATGCTGGGCAGCGAGCACCATTGCTTGCAGCTCGTGAAGCTGATCTCGGAGAAAACGAAACTCGTGTTGGTCAGCGAGATTGATTGTTTTACAGGGTGGCGCCCCGATCTGTCTTATCTTGTCGAAGGCTGTCGATTGCTCGACATTCCCTTGCTCGTTGATGGTGCGCACAGCCCCGGCAATGGACCGTCGCGCACAAGGCGGTATCCGATGTGGGTGGGATCCGCGCACAAATGGTTGGGTGCACCAAACGGCACGGGTTATGCGTATGTGTCGCGCCAACTGTCATGGCAACTGGCGCCCGTCTGGTTGGGTCACAAGTACTATGAGATGAAAGATCACGACGAAGAGAACATCCATCGTTTTGAATTGCAGGGAACAGAAGACATGACGCGCTGGTTTGGGCTCAAAGAAGCGTGCGCGCTGCAGCTGCTACTCAGCCCGCTCTCGATTGCGCGCCGCCAAATTGCCCTCGTGAATTATCTGCGCGAGCAGCTTAGGCCATTGAATCCGTCTTTCAGAACCCCGGAATCCGCGCCGGAATCCGAGAAGACCGCAATGCTTGCGTTTCATTTCGACCGCAAGCAAATGAAGGTTGATGATCTCGCGGCAGCACTCTGGAGCGAGCACCGTATATGGGCGCAACCCGATTACATCAACGATAACATCGGATACGGCATGCGCATCTCATGCCATTACACAATCAGCCACGAAGACATCGATCGATTTGTCAAAGCTCTTTCTGGATTCGTCAAATAACATGGCGGCGGAGAAATGATGAGCTGACGGATGAGGTTGAGAACGTTGAAGCATAGCGGAGAAATGATGAGCTGACGGATGAGGTTGAGAACGTTGAATGTTGTTCGCAACGATGAGCTATGTACCGGATGGATGAGCTAATGGCTGAGTTTGAACCACATCCATTGCTCCGCAACCGCCACCTGATGACGATGGTGCCGGCTTTCATTCCGCGCACCACATTTCAATACCAAGGCTTCGAGCATATATTCGAAGTCAACGACGAGGCAAAGTTGTTGGCGTACTGTCACGTAAACAAAACGCGCGAGGCGCAAGCGACGCTGCTCATAGTCCATGGGCTGGAGGGATGCAGCGAGTCCCCCTACGTGCTCGGGTTGACGATGAAAGCCATCGAGGCGGGACTGAATGTTGTGCGGATGAACCTGCGAAACTGCGGTGGTACGTTGCACCTTACGAAAACCCTATACAACGCCGGGCAAAGCGCAGACGTGATTTCCATAGCAAAACAGCTCAAAACCCAGATGGGATTCCGCAACATTTTTGCGGTCGGCTTTTCGCTTGGTGGGAACATCGTTCTCAAAGCCGCGGGGGAGATGGGGGAGCAAGGCTCATCAGTGTTTTCGGGGGTGTGCGCGGTCTCTCCGTCCATTGATTTGGCTGCCTGTGTCGATGTCATATCCAGGGGTATGAATCGAATTTATGAGTTGCGTTTTCTTAAGGGGCTGATTGCGAAAATCAAAGCCAAAGAGGCACTCTTCCCCGGACGTTATGACGTGGAACGGCTTCCCACGATAAAGACAATCCGCCAGTTCGACGATGTATATACGGCTCCTGATGGCGGATATGGCAATGCGGATACTTACTACCGCAAAGCAAGCGCGATTCGATGCATGGACTCGATTAGAGTGCCGGCGTTAATCATCACCGCTATGGATGACCCGATTGTTCCATTTACATCCTTTGCGCATGATAGTTGGCAAAACCCCGCAATCAAACTATTGGCGCCCCGGTATGGAGGGCACGGGGGATTTTACAGCCGACATCCTGAAATCTTCTCCGGCGATTGGCACGACAACTTCTGGGCCGAGCATCGGATTGTGGGGTTTTGTCTATCTAAAGAAGTTCTCCGTGATTAATTGACGAATCTCTGTTACCATCGAAGCTGGAAACCTGCATTGGGTAGATGCAAAGAACATTGCATTCAATAAACGCGGCCGACGTGGGGGATTGCCAAGCAGGATCTATATAACACCGGTATTACTAGTTTCGTTCTGCGCAGCGCGTGGAAAGACAGGGAAGAAGGAATGGGAGGACAAACCGTGAAGAGATCGAAGTTAGCGTTTGCGCTTTCGCTTTTGATGTCTGTCGGACTGCTATCACCCGCGATGGCGGCCGAAGACGAAGGCCTCGATAAGGCTGTTCAAGGATCGTTGATTGGCACCCGGCTGGGTGGCTTGGGCGCAGGACTTGTAGTGGGAGTTCCGGTTGCCGTTACTCGCCAAGTCGTCAAGTCTTACAAAGACATGACCAACAGCCTCGCCGACAAAGTTGGCGGACATGAATTTGGACCTTCAGTTGCTCTCGTCAGCCTGGTTACCGTTCCCGCAAGCCTTGTCTATGGTGGCGCCACCGGTACGTTCTATGGCGGCAAGAATGCATTCGTGCACGGCTTCAACGAGCCCTTCACCGGTGATTCGTTCAGCTTGGGAAAACTGGAAGAGTAATCAAGCCAATTTGATTGTTGGCTGAACTCAGCAATAGATTATCAGAGCCGGCGAGATTGCTCGCGCCGGCTCTCTTGCTTCGATCTGCGGACAACCGCTCGGCTGATCTAGCGATCTTAAAATGCGCTTGCAAAGAAGATCGTTTTAGCTGGACAGCGAGTGAAAAGAAGGTTTACAGGGTTAAAATTGATTACAACCAGATGATGGAGACGGTTGTAAGCATGGCTGCGACAACTGAGAAGACAACAGCAGATTTGAACGCCTGGTTAGAACGAGTCAAGAGCGCTCAGTCGCGCAAAGCCGTGTTTGCCATCCTGGATGAGTTCAGAAAGGAAGAGTGGACAGACGAGCAGTGTTCTAAGATGGCGCACCTCTACATACGAGTGCTGCCCATGCTTCCTCCTGATTCCGACTCTGATACCGCATCTGGTGCGGTGCCCGCTGGGCAAGCGGTTGCCAGTACTTCCAAAGCAGATGAAAAAAGGTCCGACGACTCTCCGTTGGCTGCTGACGAAGATGCCGATAGTGACTCAGGAAACGCGGATGACGGACCTGTCTGGTACGAAAAGATGTAATTGACGTCCCGACGCAGCAACGTTCATCCTAATTGATCACACGAGGGGAGGAAGCATGAGACACCGATCTCGATGGGCTGTAGTATCATCTGTAGTGGCAATGACGATTGGCCTGGGAATGATGTGGAACGCTGTAAAGGCTGATGAGGCGCCGCCGCTTAGCAAAGATCATTCTCCGCCCAACAGCTTCGCTCCTGTGGTCGACCAGGAGGCTTTTGGCAAAGTCCTGGAGCGAATGTCGGAGGCAAAATCGGAGGTGATGAAAAAGCACCAGCAACTTTTAGAACGGCGATATGACCTGGCTAACCGTCCCGCCAAGGGCGTGACAATGTTCAGGGGAAAAGCCATTCAGGAAGGCCCGCGCGTGCGGCTTCCTAAGGGTATGACTTGGGATCAGCTTGGCGCGATGAGTCCAGCGGAAATCAAAGAGAAGAATCTCTATCCAGAGGGCTTTTTGCCGCTTCCGCACCCTAACCATCCTGAGGGTGGAATGCTCTTTCCAAAATTTCACATCGACGAAGTGATGAAGCAAGAAGGCCGGGACTTGACCCGTTTCGATCTCGACTACGATTTGCCCGATCATCTGCTGCCTGAATTTCCGCCGCCCATCTTTCTGTCCACGCGTCCCGACCTGGGCGACGTTTCCAAAGGCAAATTGGTCACGATCTCTAATTTCTATGAGCTGTTTAGCGGCATTCTCAATCCCAAGCAGCTGGAGGGGTTGAGGTTGTTGGTGACTGCCTTCCCCCAGCAGCAGTTCAACGCTACTGGCGATCGCCGATCGCGCGAGCCTAGCAGAGGGGTCGCTTGTCTCGATTGCCACGTCAACGGACACACAAATGCGGCCACGCATCTGGTCGGCGATATTCGCCCGCAAGAGTTCAGGCATCGCATAGATACTCCAAGCCTGCGCGGGGTAAGCATTCAGCGCTTGTTTGGATCGCAAAGGGCGCTCAAGTCAGTCGAAGATTTCACCGAGTTTGAGCAAAGAGCGGCGTATTTCGATGCCGACCCGGTGATTGCCACCAAAAAGGGAATCAACATTCTGGATCGCGGACATCAGGTACACGCGATGGCAGAGGTGCAGGAGCTGTTCGACTTTCCGCCGGCGCCAAAGCTCAATGTGCTCGGCAAGCTCGATCCAGCTAAGGCGACGCCTCAAGAGCTTCGCGGACAAGCGGTTTTCTTCGGCAAGGGTCAGTGCAGTGCCTGCCACACTCCGCCCTATTACACCGACAACTTGATGCACAATCTTCACACGGAGCGGTTCTTCAATCCACGTGAATACAACGGGCATATGGCAATCGGCGACGGCAACATCAAGACTTTTCCTCTGCGTGGCGTCAAAGATTCGCCGCCCTATTTGCATGACGGAAGACTGTTGACGCTTGAGGACACCGTCGAATTCTTCAATCTGGTACTGGAGACGAAGCTGACCGCTCAAGAGAAGCAGGACCTCACGGCTTTTCTGAAGACGCTTTAGCAGGCGGTGGCGCTCAGGTTGGGATAAGCCAATACGTTGGGACATCGAGCAGGAGTATCTGCAAAGCGCTCCTCGGCAGCTGAGCTTGCTATCGAGTGATGAGTAAGATATACTCAAGATATACTCAGAGGAATTAATCGTGCTCAAGAAGCATAAGCGAGAAAACTTTGACGTAACGCCTGAACAAGAGTCGGAAATCGACTGCCTGCAGGAGCTTCTCAAAGCGCCCAGCCGTAAAGACGCAATGCTTACTGCTGTGCGCTTGGCCCTTCATTTGGCGAGCGAGGCTCGGCACGGGCACAAGTTTTTCGTGGGCGACGAGAATGGACGCGATCTGAAAAGACTAATCTTTCTCGAAATCGAGCCACCAAACTTTTGGCCCTGGAAGTATCTCGTCGAGATCCCGCATCCGTGGAAAAGGCAACTTTACGTCAAAGGACGAAAGTTACCGGCTGCTGTCGTCTGGACCGGAATGATCGTTAACAAGCTCTCGCGAGAAGAAGCAGCAGAGAACTGGGAGTTGCCGCTTCCTGCCATCGATGAGATCGTAAGGTACTGCGAATCGAGTAGAGAGCTTCTGCAAATGGAAGCACAGGAGGAGGGGCGTCGATTGGTCGAGCGAGGCATCAAACTTGCGCCTAAAGCTACTTCTTGATGAGGATTCGCAGGAGCGTATTCTCGTTGCGAAGCTCAAAAAGGCTGGGCATGATGTGGTAACTGCTAAGGAAGCAGATCTTCTTGCTCGCCTGGACAGCGAGGTTCTCGCCTATGCCGTGGACAACGGTAGAATTGTGCTCACGCGCAACTGCGAAGATTTTTGCAATGAGGCGGCATCGTTCAAAGAAAAGGGACAAGCCCACCACGGCATTCTCCTTCGATATGAAAAGAACGATCCGAAAAAGGACATGAGCTACGATGATATTATCAAAGCCATAGCCAAAATCGAAAAGGCTGTTGCTCGAGGAGATCTCGTGCTTGCCAATCACGAGATAAGTCTGTCGTATTATCGATAAACCTGGTCACTATCCATGGTGACATTTGCATGCGGTGACGTTGGCTCCCAGCTTCCACAAGCTTAAGCTACTGCAGTTCCTGAAGGATGCCATAAGAATGGGTGACGGCGCAAGTAGCAAGCAGAATTATGACTTACGGAAATGTCTTGCCTCCGCATGGCCGATCGTTCGAGGCCACTGGCGGCAGCTTCGCTGCGCTCCTCCTGAGCATGACCTGTGGCGTTGAAGCTGGAATTCGCTTACAATGAACTGAGCGCCCCAAACCCGCCAGAGCTTGAATCTCAAGGCTTCTGGGTATGTAATGGCCACGACAGGAATCGGATTGTAGCTATGGAACATGCCAAGGACGTTCAATCTATAGAGATTATCAGCCCCGACGAGCCGGCGTCCGGCGAGTGCCTGCCTGCTGCCGAGCAAGCGGATGAAGGGCAGGCGCAAGAGCTTGCGGAGCGGCTGCGGGAGATTTTGACTTCAGGCAATGGAGGCGGCGCCGACCAGCAGGTTCAATTTGCGGGCTCGCACTCGATGCAGTTGCATTTGAAGGCGGGTTCGGTCGATGTCGAATTGAATACAAATACTGAGTCAGGCGCTGAAATCCAGGCTCTGCGAAGCCAATTGCAGTTTGCCAATGAGCTAATTGCTCAACTGATGGCAAAACTAGACGAGAGCAATCGCCGCAATGGGCGGCTGGAGGCAAGACTGGCTCTGTGTCAAAGTTTGTTGCAGGGCAACCACAAAGCTGGCAAGGAAATCGCCGGTCTAATTACCTCGGACGAGTGAAAAGTCGGGCTATCCCGTCACCAGGCGTCATGATATGTTCGTTAAAAGAGGTCGTCTCTATGAACATAGACACTCTGGGAAGCCTCTTTCTGATTTCGATCTTTGTGCTTCTGCTCTTCCCATTGCTGAGGCAGGTTTGGCTGCGCGCGAAATCGAAGTTCAATAATAGCAGCAAGAATTCGAATACTTCGCCCGAATTTCGTCCGCGCTGTGAAGAAACCGAACAATCTCGCCGCGTTCGCGTTTATCTGCTAGATTCCGAACTTAAAAAGAAGTCTGATGACGAAAATGAGTGATGCTCTGTCACCACATGCGATACCGTATGCCTAATCCGTCGTCGATGTGCATTTGTTAATCTTTCTTTCGCTCGACATCCAGGGTTTTCCCTATTATCGCTGCGAGCGCCGCGCTGAAGAATGGGAGGGTGGTTAATCTTTCTCCACAGCCGCGGAGGGAGACAGCAATGAATCCATTGCGTTCGTTATTCATGTCCTTATCTCGCATACCGCCAGCAGCAATGCTTCTCTTGGTTGTAGGTCTTGCTGCCGTAGTTTCATATACCATCACCATGACGATGGACACAAACAGGAAGAATTATGACCTGGAAATCGCCAGACTGCAGGAAAGAGCGAGAGCCAAGGGCAAGGTTGTATTTGCCGTAAAAGACATTCCTGAAGGTGAAACAATTACTTCCGATGCAATCGAAGAGCGCGAATTGGAAGTCGGAAAGATTCCTCAGGACGCTCTGTCTTCAGGCGTGCTCGCAGCGGGACGCGTTGCGAAATTCGGCATCGCCAGCGGAGCCATCATATCCCAGCACGATCTGGCACCACACTCGCAGTTGTTGTCATTTGAGTCCAGATTGCAGCCGGGTATGCGTGCGGTGACGTTCGCAGTCGATACCAATTCTGGTGTCGCCGGTTTTATCTCGCCTCAATCACATGTGGACATCCTGGCAATGGTCGGTAGCGGTGCCGATACCAAGGCATCGCCCATTCTGTCTGACATTGAAGTGATCGCCGTCGGGCAGTCATATCAAAGGCAGCCGGGCACCGCGACTGCAACGCCGGTCAGCTCCGTGACTGTCGCCGTTAGTCCCGATGACACGAAACGGCTGATCAAAGCGGTCGCCGCCAGCAAGCTTTATCTTGCTCTGCGCAACGCGAAAGATCACACCCCGATTGCAACCGTTGATGTGACAGCGTTGTTTCCGAAACCACCGGCGGGAACCAATGCGGTGGCACTCCTGCCCCCTCCAAGCGAGTTGGGCATGCCGCCGCTTCCGCCAATGACAGAACAGCTTCCTGGTCCCAATGTCGTGCAGCGTGCTCCCGAAGCAGTTAGACCCGCGCACGAAGTTGAGTACTGGGCTGGCGGACGGCGAGACGTCATCACTATCGACAAACGATAGGGCTCGCCGTTGTAGAGGAAGGCGCCGGCATATCAGTCCGGCGCTTTTCTTCGCCGGTGCCTTAGAAAAAGTGATATCGAAAACGAATCACCCATAGTTGACGTGACATTACCTACGCTGAGGATCGACCTCACATCTCCTTGAAGTTGCCGAAGCGCTCGACCAGAATTTTGACGGCTTCCTTCATCTCCTTGCCTTCCGTCAACTTCTCAAAATCCTTATCCGGATCCAATTGTGTGAGAGCCACCAGTGCCCGATTGCGAACTGCCTGATTGGGATGGGCCTTGTATACGACGTAAAGAGGCGGAATGCTTATCGGGCGCTTTTCCTTTACGAGCTGATCGATGGCTACGAGGACCGCCGGCGGGTCTTCGCTCTTGAGACAGCCAATAAGCATCTTGAAAGTCCAGGTGTCGAACTTCGCCTTTACGCCCAGAGCAGCGTGCTTTATCGCCTCTTCGACGGCTTGCAATTGTGTCAGGAAGTCGGACAAAATACCTACCGGGTCGTTTCGGGGCGACGGCCAATTGATTTGTATTCTAAGCCGTTTGGGAAAGAAGGTCGATATGGTTCGGGATGTTCTCGCAAAACGGTGGGATGCGGGGATGCTCTTGCCAAAGAGCGGGCTTGGGGATGTTCTTCCCAAACGGTGGCGCGTGGGGTTGTTATCGCCAAACGGTGGGATGCGGGGATGTTCTTGCCAAAGAGTGGGATGC
>DATNRC010000368.1:0-14627 GCA_036703705.1 Candidatus Obscuribacterales bacterium | reverse complement strand
AGTCTTGATCGCCTTTATCCCTGTCGGCACTTGTATGTTTCCCGCCTTTTGAATTTCACCGGCTTGCTGGGTCGGACCAGTCTTCCGCTGTCTATTCAGGTTGGGATATTTCTTATCGATGTCGTCGAACCACTTATTGATTTTGCTCACATCCTGAGCCAGCATAGGCGCAGTGCCGCTGACTGTCACAACACACAAGGCGGCAAGAAATGTTGAACGAACAGCTTTCATAGTTTGGGAATCTCCATAGTTATTGAATGCAAAACGGGCCGAGAATGAGATTGACGAAATGCGGGTGGTGAGATGGCAAGACAGAGTCACATTGCACTACGACGATGTGAGATTCAGCGAAATGACGGTAGCCGCCGGGCCGCTTCCTTTCATCGCGGAGATGCTAAGCCGGTCCGTTCCTTTCTCGGCTTCAATGAAAGATCCCAATTGCGAACTCGTTGTTTCGTTCTTGATGGTCCATCCGTTTTGCTCCAGGTGAGATTTGTAGAACTGGCAAATGCTTTCGGGAGCATCTCCGCTCTCGAGCATGGCACAGCGATTTCGGTCATTGCCTTGCTTCGTGTCGGTGAAGACCGTCACTTTCGCATTGTTGTATTTGGGAATTGGAAAGTCGGGCGGCAGCTGTTGATCGCCCGAGACGGTGGCTGTCATCTGTCCATCTTTTGTTTTGACGGTGAATTTGTCACTGCTTCCAGCACAGCCAGAACAGATTTGCATCACAAGCGAGACCGCAAGCAATGACAAAGCAAGTTTTTTCATTTTGAATCTCCAGACCAGGGCACGGCTTTACGTCAATAACGCATGATTCCTACAAGATCCGGTCAGCTAACTCCGTATTCCACAGGAGCATGCGCCCAAAACGACAGCGAAACATCTGCTGACAATTCCGAGCGGGTTGAAGACCTTATGAATCGATACAACGATCTGCCAATGGACTTCGCAGATGCTGTCACAGTTGCAATCGCGGAAGACATGCAAGTAAAGACAGTTTTTACCCTCGACCGTCGTGATTTCCTTGTCTATCGTTCCAATCATGTCAAACAATTGAAGATACTTCCCGACTAGCATTCGCTCCCTCAAACGAGGCACGCCTCAATCATCATTTCGACTTAGTAGTTGCTCGACGCTAAGGCTGCCGGACGATGCGCCGCGATCTGGTGCGGCGTATGTTATGAACAGGCGGCAAGTTGCGGCAAAAAACTACTTGTTACGGTGTTACCGATGTCGAAATTTGAAGAATCCTGGGGAGCGCTCAACGCGCACTCGATCATCTCTTTACACAACTTACGAATTACGTCACCGAATTCGAAGCCAGCGAAGAAGCAAACAAACTGAAAATAGTGGTCCAGCCACATCGTGGAGCGCATTGACCGGCTGCCGCCAATGCTTACGCGGGCGCGGCCGGCGTGCCTTCACGGCTTCTGGATGGCGGCGGTGAAGCCGCGCAGACTCGATCGCGGCCTTTTTGTTTGGCCTCGTACAATGCGACATCAGCAGCATGAATAATATCGTCTATGGAGCTCCCGTTCTCCGGGAAGGAGGATACTCCAAGCGAAAGATTGAGAGGGCGCAGATGCGAATCCCGAATCTGCACACGCACTTCTTTGACGGCCAGCCTGATTTGCTCGGCGCGCTGGACGGCGGTGCTCAATGGCGTATCGGGAAGAATGGCAATGAATTCTTCTCCGCCATAACGGCAAACTATATCGCTGCCGCGCACAAATCTCGCCAGCAGTCTTGCTATCTCACGCAGCACCACGTCTCCGGCATCGTGCCCGTATTCGTCGTTGAAGTCTTTAAAGTGATCGATGTCCATCATGATTACGCTCAAAGGCGAATCCTTCCTTTTAACGCGAATAAGCTCCTTGGAGAAGAATTCCTCCATGTAGCGGCGATTGTACAAGTCGGTGAGAGCATCGCGGATGGACATCTCCTTGAGCTGCTCCCTGAGCCGCAAATTGGCGATGGAGAGTGAGGCATCGCTTATCACCCTGATAGCCAGTTTTTCCTCATCGGAGGAGATTTGATCTTTACGAATATGCAATATCCCCAGCACTTCCCCCTGATGGAGAATGGGCACACACATATATTCAAAGGCGCCATAGGAAATGTGCGCGCATTTGGGAACCCGCCCATGATTTACATACCTGTGGGCCTGCCCTCGCCTTCCCGCCCAGCAATCTTCAGCATCAAACACCAGCTCGCGTTTGTCGATCTCTCCCCATGTCGACAAGCCTTCCGCGGGCCCAGAAGCCTGACCGAACATAAGGAGCCCACCCGATGACTGAGGGAACAACTGGGGGGCAAACGTGGCTATCATGTCCACAGTCTCCCTCTCAGACAAGCACAATTGCAGGAATTCAGCCATCTCCGTGAGCTTTTCCATCTGCTGGGAATGCTCCTCGAGCGCTGCCGCTTGCTCGCCCAGGCGCGCGTTTGCTGCCGCAAGGGAATTGCGATCCTTAATCAGAGCCTGCTCGCTCGCTTTAATCAGCTCCTCCGCCCGCCTCCGTTCGGTGATGTCCCGCAAAATGCCAATCGCCTGCCACTGGCCGCCCATAAAAATTGAAGAAATGGAGATCTCAATCGGAAATACGGAGCCATCTGCGCGCAAGGCCTCGAGCTCCTGAGTCTTGCCGACAACAGGTCCGCCGCCGGTTTTCTTGAAGACCTGCATCCCTCGCTCGACTGCCTCTCTGAATTTACCCGGCACCACCAATTTATGCACATCGACACCCATGACGTTTTCCGATGGGTGGCCAAAAATAGCCTCGGCGGCGTGATTCCACAGAGTGATTCTGCCGTCGGAGTCTATGCAGACAATACCGTCATGAGCACTGGCGGCGATCTGGCGGAAGCGCTCTTCACTGCCCCGCAGCTCATCAATCAAATGCTCGTTGTCAGTCACATCTTTGGCGATCGCCACACCGCCGACGACGTTGCCCGAGTCGTCATGTATGGGAGAAATTGTCCCCAGAAGACAGACACGCTTTCCATCAGGGCGTTCGTAATGTGCCTTGATTCCTTCAATACGTTCGCCGCGACCCAAAGTTCTGTCTATCTCTTCAATGCTGATGGGAGCATCTTGCGGCGCGATGCCCGCCACCGACTGTCCGACAATATCCGCAGCCGGAATACCAAAGAGCCTCTCACAGCCTTTATTCCAGGAGGTGACGATTGATTTCCTGTCACAGGAGAAGATAGCATCATCTGCGAATTCCACAAGGTCAGCAAGATTGTGCAGCTTTTCCTCGGCCTCGAATCTGTCAATGCCCAGGGCTATTGCTTTACTTATCGAAGCGAGCACTTCCAGCGTAGCATCCGTCAACAGGTGCCGTGAGAATGTGCCAATGACGCCCAGCAAGCGATCACCGATGACCAGCGGATAGCCGGCGAAGGCGACCATGTTTTCCCGCTTCGCCCATTCGGGATCGCTCACCCAAGTGTCGTGCAAAACATTGTTGCTCAGATGCGGCTTGCGTTCTTGACCAATGCGTCCGATCTTGAACTCACCAAGCTTGATGCGCCGGTGTTTCCCATCCAGATGGGTGTACATTCCGGCGCTCGCCTTCAAGACAAGCACATTTTCCAAGGCATCGAATACCCAGATGCGCGCGAATGCAGTACCCACGAAATCGACAATCGCCTGCGCGCACGCTTGAAGCATCGCTTGCAGTGTTGACGGGGTGTTCAAAACCTCGGTGACGGCAGCCCGCAAATCGAGCAGCATGCTTTGATGCTCTATCCGATGTAAGAGCGCGGCCAGGCGTTTCTCCTGCGCCACCGCAACTGCATGGCGCAATACGTCCTCCGTCAATTGACTCGCTGTCAGATATTGGATGTTGCCGGCATCGCCAGGACCTCGCGCAGCTTCACCGTCGACAATTTCGTTGGGATCTTGCGCAGCTTCACCATCGACAATTTCGCGAGGATTTCGCGGGGATTGACGATCGATGACTTCGGCAGGATCTTGCGCAGCTTCACCGTCGACAATTTCGTTGGGATCTTGCACATCTCGACCATTGCCGTCGCGCATTATTACCAGGGGCTTGTCGCCAATTTGCTCGACAATGGACCTCAGGGAACGTCCGTTCTGCCCGTTCATCCAGGTGCTCGAGATAAAGACCAGTTGAGCATCGCTGTGTGCGGACAAATCGACGACGCTATCCGCCGCTACGCGTTCGAGCACGACTTCAGGCAACGCCTGAAGTTTATTCACGAATTCAGCGGCACCAGCCGTCCTGTCGTCTACCAGCAATACTTTCATAGCATCGACCGTCCAAGATGATCTTTGTCGCCCAGACCTGCAATTCGGATTTGTCCATCTACAATCAACCTGTCTTTAGCGATTTGTCGATTCACAATCGACCCGCTTTTTGCGATTTGTCGATTCACAATCGACCTGTCTTTAGGGATTTGTCGATTCCTGTCTTTAGGGATTTGTCGATTCCTGTCTTTAGCGATTCGCCGACTTACAATTCGAGTACGTTCGGGCTTGAGACCAGCATAAGGATGAAGCATGCCTGCATGCATCAATCCAAATCATTACCGTTTCGATCCGAGAGGCTGATATCTCCGGACAAAAGCAGATTTGCGCGCGCGGCGCTCCACTCTCTGTGATGACGAGATTCGCCGTTTGCTGGGCCAGACGCCCACGGTACCGACGATGTGTCCGGAGATCTTCTATTTGCGCAAGGCAGCGCCACCGCCGGTGACGTTGTAATCGAAGGTAAACTTGATCTCGACCGGATCGTCTGCGCCTTTGGGCAGAGTGCCGAAAGGAGAGGCATTCTTGACGGCCTGGACGGCGGCCTCATCAGCCATGGCGATGCCGGAAGAGCCACCCAGGCGCACGGACGAAGCCTCGCCCTGCTTATTGAGCTTGAATTTGACGACAATCTTTTTGCTTTCACTGCCTCTTGGTGGAAACCAGGCTTTCTTGATCTTCTTCTCCATCTCCTCGAGGTAGCCGCTGAAATCCGGCTCGCCGGCATCGGCGCCGCTGTCGGCTGCGCCCGTGTCGCTTGCTCCAGTGCCTGTTGCCGGTCCGGGATTGGCTGCCGGCTGAGGTGGCGCTTCGGTAATCGGACTTGGGGTATCCATATGAGGCAAGTCCGGAACAACAGCCACAGGCTTGGGTTGAGACTTGGGCTGCGGTTGAGGCCGCGGCTTCTCGGTTCGCGTCGTCTCCGGTTTGGGAGGGGGACGGCGGACGGGCGGCGGAGGTGGAGGGGGCGGGGGAGGTTCTAATTCGAACTCCACAGCTGTCTTAATTTCCTCAGGCGGTTTGACGACCGTAATGACGGTCGCGACAAGGAGAGCAGCCATAACTGCCACGTGCAGAAGATATGATCCGCTTGTGGTTTCGGGAAGCCCCAGGAGAATTCTCGCGCCGAGAGGCTCGAGGCGCGGTTTCAATGCGCGATCGTATGCTTCGCGCGCGACGTAGGTGGCAAATGCGATAAACAATGCGACATACATTCCCAGCGCGACATAAGAGCGCCCCGGCGCATTCAGGCTTTTGAAAACTTCCTGATTGAGCTGCATTCCATTTGCCGCAGCCGTTGCTGAGATGTTTTGCAAAAGCGGCCCGCCGAAAAGAAGAAACAGCAGGAACGCAACGCTCGCAAACGTCACCGTGAGATATACAACGCTGCGCGAGCGTTCGCCGATAATGGCATGACCAAGTCCGGGACACGCAGAAAGAAGCGCCGCATTGCGCGCGCGACGATATCGCGCCAGCATCTCGGCTGATGGCGGAGCGGGGATGTCCAGCGACTCCCTCTTTTCTTCCTGGATATCAAGAGTCTTAATAGCTCAGACTTCTCATAATTGGGAAATAAAGCTTAGCCATTTTCCCACTTCTTGGCTAACTTACAATTGCAAACAGCTAAGATTAGCCGGCGCTCAATTTCCCCGAAGCGCATGAGCGCCATCGATTGCCCGCCTGCGGAAGTGGCAATCGCTTAGCATGAGGCGCAGATATCGTAGTCTGCCAAATCCAACCCGGCAGATGCAAAGAGAAGACCGGGGAACACCCTCAACTTGCACTCGTCGATATCAGAACAGCACCACTGCGAGCGTTCGATTTTATGCGCATCTTACTGAGCATGATTCTTTTGACAGTGATGATTGCTTCCTCAGTGTTTGTCGCCTCCTCCGAGGCGCGCACCAAGGAGAAAAACGTTGTCTATTTGCCAAACGGAACAAAGAAAATCCCCAATTTGTATTACGCACAAACCAGTGATATCTTTCAGACGCTCGATCTATATCTTCCAGCCCGTGCGGAAAAGCCTTATCCCGTCATTGTCTGGATCCACGGCGGCAACTGGATGTCCGGCGACAAAGGGACCGGCTGCATACCGGCGCGAGATATGTCCGACGAATTTGCTGTCGCCAGCGTGAACTATCGCCTCAGCATCGAAGCACCATTTCCGGCGCAGATTCACGACCTCAAAGCGGCGATTCGCTTCTTGAGGGCGAACGCGAAACGTTTCGGCATCGATCCCAACAGAATAGGCGTTTGGGGAAGTTCCGCGGGCGGACATCTCGCTGCATTGCTCGGCACTACTGGTGATGTCAAAGAACTGGAGGGCAATGTCGGCATCCGGCAGGGATCGAGCAGGGTGCAAGCAGTATGCGATTGGTGCGGACCCACGAATTTCGTGAGCGCCCAGACTCAAGCCGGTCCACACATCAAACTTGCGTACAAAGGACCGGCCTCGCCCGTATACAACTTGATGGGCATGCGCATGGATGCACAGAGTCTAGCCGCAGCAAGTCCCGTCACTTATATAAGTCGTGAGGATCCCCCCTTCCTTATCATGCACGGCGCAAAAGATGACGCGGTGCCGCTTGCTCAAAGCGTCGAGCTCGATGAGGCGTTGAAGAAAGAAAACATTCCATCAAAGCTCATCGTCCTTAAGAACAAAGGGCACTATTTCGACGGTGCGAAAATGAGCCAGACCGTTCGACAGTTCTTTAGAGACAATTTGAAGTGAGAGATTTGCGTCGTGAATCCATAACTTTGTCGTGGGCTCATAACTGGAAAATGGCGGATTCATAACTTTAAAGATGAATGATGATTATCTCTGCTTAAGGATGGTCGCGAGCTCAGAACAACTCACCCTTGTAAACCCAAGCAGGCAGCACTTTGCGCCAGAATCACCACCGGTAGTACTACCACGACGGCAAACTGAATTTTTTGGCTCCGAAGGTGCCAAGCCTCGGGTACTGAGGATTTTGGGCGGGTAACGGAATAGAAACGGATAAGAACACGTTTATTGAAATGAAAACCATTCCCGTTTATGATTTCCGGACTCCTGACTCATATATGGATCGGTACCGTCCGGATGGTTTTCACGTTAGCAGCTACTCATAACGTTGCACGCAAAGCTGGGCGCGAGTCTGCACGCCAAGCTGCACGCGACCTTGCAGAACGCGAAGCTGCACGCCAAATTGCGGAGCGAGAAATTGAACGGGACATTGCGGAACGCAAAGCTGCGCGCGAAGTTGAACGCGACGTTGCAGAGCGCGAAGTTGCGGAACGCGATGCTGCAGCCGGTGTTGCGCGCGAAGTTGAACGCGACCTTCCGCGCGACGCTGTGCGTCCGGTCCGCGCGTCTTTTGACGCAACGTCGGGAGCAAGCGCAAATAAGTGTATTTACCTGGACAATGCAGCGACAACGCCCATTGATCCATGCGTCCTCGACGCTATGAACTCAATCATGACCGGTCGCGTCGTCGGCAATCCGCATGCGGCCCATCACGCATACGGAGCGTCCTCCAGCCACATGATTCAAGTCGCTCGCAAGCAGGTGGCAACAGCCGTCGGCGCAGCACCATCGGAAATCATCTTCACGTCCGGCGCGACCGAGTCGAACAACATGCTGCTCAAGGGACTCGCCGGACATTTGAAAGCAGCAGGAAAAACACACATCATCACCGGCGCCGTCGAGCACAAAAGCATTCTCGAACCGCTAAAACAGCTTGAGGAGCAGGGCTTCGAGGTTTCGGTGCTGGCCGTAAAGCCGTGCGGAATGCTTGAAGCGGATATGATCGAGCGGGCGCTGCGAGAAAACACCGGACTCGTCTCGGTGCAAGCCGTCAACAATGAAACGGGAACAATACAGCCTCTGTCTGAAATAGCTGCAGTGCTTCGCCGGCGCGGCATCATGTTCCACACGGACGCTTCACAGGCGCTGGGCAAGATACCGTTTGCAGTGACTGAAGCAGGCGTGGACTTTGCCAGCTTGTCGGCTCACAAAGTTTATGGTCCCCAGGGAATCGGCGCTCTCTATATAAAGGAAGAGCGATTCGACCTGCTCCAGCCATGGTCATCAGGCGGAGGGCAAGAACGCGGATTGCGCTCAGGCACTCTGCCCGTAGCGCTCTGCGTGGGCTTCGGCATGGCCTGCGCGATTATCGATGAGGACAGACCGCGATTGCAGTCGTTGCGTAATGCATTTCTCGAGAAGATTCGTACCCTAAACCCGATCGTTCACGGACACAAAGATCCGGAGTGGAACGTGCCGGGAATTCTCAATTTGCGATTCCCCGGCATTGACAGTGAGACTCTCGTCATGGCTCTTCCACAACTGGCATTTGGTCAAGGTGCGGCTTGCAACGCTACGGGCGTGAGAACTTCTCACGTCATCAAAGCCACAACCGGCTCGGAGCAAAGCGCAAAAGAAGCCATCCGATTGTCGTTCGGTCGTTTTACAACATCTGAAGATGTCGCGGCGGCTGCCGAGCAAATCGTGGCTGCGGTCACTGAAATAAGGCAGCTCCAGGAGGGAATGGCGTAGTATGAAGATTGCCTTCGCAGCAGCAGCAGTCACTAAAATAAGGCAGCACCAGGAGGGACCGGCGTAGTATGAAGATTGCTTTCGCAGCAGCAGCAGTCACTGAAATAAGGCAGCACCAGGAGGGACCGGCGTAGTATGAAGATTGCGTTCGTCGGCAAAGGCGGTTCGGGCAAGAGCACTCTCACGTCGCTCTTCATCCGCTATATTGCCCGATGCGGAAAAAAGGAAATTCTCGCCGTAGACGCCGACATAAATATGAATCTCGCCGGATTGCTGGGCGTGACGGTGCCCGAGCATGCACTTTTATCCCGCCCGGATGTGTCGGGCGCTCTGCGCACTCACTTGAAAGGCGACAATCGAAGAATTGAATGCGCCTCCAAATTCCTCCCGACGACACCGCCGGGTAAAGGGTCCAATCTGATCGAAAGCGCCGACGATCGAGCGTTAGCTCCGTATGTGGTGTCGGTTTCGGAGAGCCCCTCGATCAAGCTTTTGACGGTGGGCACCTACGATCGAGAGGGAATCGGACAGACTTGTTATCACTCGCATCTTTTCACCGTGGAAAACCTTCTCTCCCATACAGTCACCAACAAAAGGTTCAGCGTGGTATGCGATATGGTGGCGGGAACAGACGCTTTTGCATACTCCATGCACCTGCAGTTCGACGCCATCGTGCTCATCGCCGAGCCGACGCCGGAATCAGTGGAGGTCTGCCGGCTTTACTGCGATCTTTCACGCGAAGCCGGCATCGAAGACCTGGTCTGGCTGGTTGGAAATAAAATCGAAGACGGAGACGATCTCCATTACATTCGCCAGGGAGTAGGCAGGGAGCCTTTGACTTTCGTTCGCTCCATGCCGTCATTGAAGAAAGCGCGCCAGAGAGGCAATCCCGTTGACGACAGCCTGCTTGAAGCAAGCATCGCCGATGCGATGGAGCGCATCGAGCTGCATGCAAGCGAGCCGGCCCTCACATTCGCTGATCGCCTGCGCCTCCTGCATCGGCTGCACCGCAAACTGAATGAAAAGCAATGGGTTAAACAAGCCTACGGCGATGTTTCTGATCAAATCGATCCTGACTTTTTCTTGCTCAAGGAACTGGTGGCAGTATGACGAAACAATTGGAAAGGGGCGGCGATCAATGTCTCGCCGACGATCTTCTGAGACAGAAGGCCAGCCGCATTCGCCCGCGCGTTCGTCCGGCCATGCATCCGTCAATCGAGCGCTTTTTGCGCAACAGCGAGCTCGTCTTTTCGCTTGTTGATGGGCTTGGCTCGCCTCTAAATGTCATATTCCCCACACACATTCTGGAGACCATTGCCCGCTTCGAATCCGTTTACAGCGAGCGCCAGTTGCAGGGCACCATCTTCTATACATCAAAGCCGAACAAGTCGGTTGCCTTGAAAAAGCAGGCCGCTTGCACCAGAGTCGGTCTCGACGTGTCATCGGAAGGTGAGCTCAAAACTGCATTAGCGAGCGGTTTTCACCCCTCTCGCATCGAAGCGACCGGGCCGAAAAACATTGACTATCTCGGTTTGGCGGTGCAGCAAGATGTCCTGATCAACGTGGACAATTTCACCGAGCTGAAGCAGCTCGTGGCGATGAAGAGGCACTTGCCTTCGATCAAGCCGCCGCGCATTCTCGTGAGGCTGGACGGCTTCAACGACGGACCGGTTAAGTTTACGCCTCAAGACAGCGCCTTCGGCATCAACGTGCAAAACGCTCCCGCGCTCCTTGATTTTCTTATGGAGCACAACAACGATCTCAACTTCTCTGGCTTCTCCTTCCATTTCAACGCAGGCGACTATACGCGGCGCCCGGCGGCCATGGAATCATGCCTCAAACTGACATTCTCCGCCCTCGAGCGCGGCCTCAATCCCCGCGCCATGGACATCGGCGGGGGCTACCGCATTCGTTATGCGGCTGACGCAGATGAATGGAACACCTACATCGAAGAGCTGAAACAGTCGGTTCTCGGCAATCGTCCCTCTTTGTCGTGGAATGACAACGGCCTTGGTTTCCGCAGAGAAGACGGGCTTCTCAAGGGCGCGCCGAACTTCATGGAGCATTATCACAAGCAGGACGGACACGAAGACCTCGCCTCCGTCATCGACACGCCTCTGCCGTCTTTTGATGGTTATTCGGCGGCGCGCATTCTCTCGGAGAATTTGCTGGAGCTTTATATCGAGCCCGGCCGCGCTCTTCTCGATCAATGCGGAATCACTTTGGCCCGTGTCAATCTCGAGAAGCCATCCATTCTCGGGCAGCAGCTCGTAGTGCTGGACATGAATCGCACCAATCTTAATTCGACGCAGCTCAAGCTGATGACCGATCCCGTGATTGTCTATCGAAGCAGCGCTCGTAAAGATGCGGAAAACGGCGTCATGTACGTCGGCAATTTGTGTCTCACCCACGACATGATCCAATACCATAAAACGTTCCCGGACGGCGTCCCGCAGTCCTCGGATGTGGTGGCATTCATCAACACCGCCGCTTATCAGATGGATTTCGCTGAGACGAATGTGTTGCAACAGAGAATCGCTCAAAAGGTCGCAGTCGTCGAAAGCGCTCCCAATCAATTCCGCTGGTTCCTGGACGAGCTGTACAACCCATTTTTCATCGAACTGGAGTGAAGCATGATCTTCGACAAAATCACCGACATGATCGGCAACACGCCGCTTTTGAGAATTCCTCCGGAGGTTCACGGGCTCAAAAACATCGAGCTGTATGCAAAGCTCGAGATGATGAATCCTTTCGGCTCCGTAAAAGACCGCATTGCCTGGGGCATTCTCAAGGACGACATTGATGAGATAAGAGCCAGGGGCAAAACAATATTCGAGAACTCCAGCGGCAACACAGCCAAAGCACTTCAGGTGATAGCGAGCATCAACGGTGTACGAACAAAGCTGATCACGTACCTGGCCAAAGTGGACAGCGTAAAGGACATTGTGCGCATGCTGGGCGCAGAGATTGAAGAAGTTCTTGGCGGAAGCGAGTGTTTTGATCCTAACGATCCTAACGATCCGCAATATCTGATTGCCAAAATGGTGAAGGACGACCCTGACAAAACCTATTTCCCGTCGCAATTCACAAATCCGAAAAATCCCGACGTTCATTACGAAACAACAGGCAAGGAAATTGTTGACGATTTGAAAACAGTTGACTTCTTCTTTGGCGGTCTCGGTACCAGCGGATCCACCCTCGGGGCAGCGCGAAGGATTAGAGACGAAGGCAATCCGCAACTCGTCACGGTAGGCATTTGCGCAAGCAAAAACGACTTCATTCCCGGCATTCGCAGCCTCGACCAAATGTGGGAGTCCGGTCTCTTCACGAAAGAGAATTACTCTGACTTCGTGTACATCGACTCCGGCGAAGCCGTCGACGCCATGATGGAGCTGGTGCAAAAGGTCGGCATCCTCTGCGGTCCGACAAGCGGCGCCAGCTACCTTGGCGCATTGCGATATCTGCGCGGCGTGGATGCGCAGCTCACAGAACGCAAAACTGCCGTCTTCATCGTGTGCGATCGTGTCGAATGGTACGTCGAATACATCCGCCAGCGGCGCCCGCAATTGTTCGGTCAGCAAATGAAGCCGGGCTCGCTGAGGGCTTTCGACAAAGTACCGGAGGGCGGCCACTTCACCGTGCCCGTCGACGTGGCTCAAGATTGGATCGATCAACAAAATCCGCTCATCATCGATGTGCGCGGCAATCTCGCTTACAAGATGTCCACACTTGATGGCGCCATCAACATCCCGTGGGAGCTATTGGAGACAATGATCGACGGCAACGATCCTTTCCCGAAAGACCGCCCGCTCTTGCTGGTCTGCCCGGTGGGAGAGAAAACGCAAAGATATGCCGCTTATCTGCAAGCACGCGGCTACAATGCGCTGAGTCTCGAAGGCGGTATCCTCGGCTGGCGCAACGCAAGCCAGAAGCTCGTCAAAGTCGGACGCGCCGCAGTCTAGCAGGGTGCTGAAATGCAAGGCGCATGCCTCTATCTATGCCTTGCATGATCGATGCGCGCGCACGTCTCTGGCACAGCCATAGAACCCATTGCAGGGTCGAAGTCAATGCCTCCTGAAGGACTCAGGCAAACATCGAGCATCAACGAAATCCTTGAGAGCATAGAAAACAGCGTCTTGCACGATTGCAATTCGCACAAAGACTGATAAATCTCTGCCTGGCATCTTGTTGACGGTATCCGTCAAAATGTCAACGCAAAGAGGTTGAAAATTGGTGTTTGATGGAAAATTTCTTTTTAGGGCCGCGCAACTTTCATGTCGTTGTTGGCGGCGGGAACAAGCAGTTTATGGGGCAGTAAGCAACAACGAGTATGACCAGCGAGTCAGTAAAGGTACTGCTGATTGGAAACAACAAGACCGATTTCGTGACCATCCGCCGCTGGCTGGTGGAGCAGTCGACGCCCCCGTATCAACTAACCTGGTCGCAAACATTATCAGACGGAATGAGCGTAATCAAAGCCAATCGGTTCGACGTGCTTCTCTTCGACCTTTCCATCGCTGTCGGTCAAAGTCAGCGCATGATTCGCCAGCTCTGGGACGACATGGTGGGCGCCCCCATAATAATCATCTGCCCGCCCGACAGCGAAATGGTGGCTGTTGAAGCTCTCGGCAAAGGTGTGCACGATTATGTCTTGCAAACTGTAATGGACAAAGATCGACTCGTTCGGTCGATTAACTTTGCCATCGTCAAACAGCAGCTCAAGGAAGCCCGGAAAAGGAATGCGCATTTAGAGCAGCAACTCGAATTGGCGCGGCTGCAAGAGGAATTCATAAGCCTTCTGGCAAACGAAGTCTGGCTGCCCCTTTTAGGCGCTAGACTCGTGCTTGAGCATTTGCTTGAAGGCTCACTGGGTGAAGTAAATCAACAGCAGAAAGTAGCGATAGGACAGCTAAACAAAGGCAATGAAGAGTTGCTGTCCCTTACGCAAGAAATGCTTGATGTGTACACATACGATCAAAGTCGCAGCGCAACAGCCTTCAAGGAGGTCGACCTGCGCGAGATGCTGAGCACTTGCGTAGACGATGTGATGCCCGCCACCAAATACCGTGGCATCAAGATAGTGGCGGATTTCCCACCAGTCATTCCGAAAGTCCTGGGGGACGCTTCAGGTCTAAAACGCGTATTCACGAATTTGCTGGAAAACGCGGTCAAGGCTTCGCCCAATAAAGAAGAAGTTCAGCTAAGAGTTGCCTCCTCCGGGCATGAGGTAAAAATCTTTGTCACTGACAAAGGCAGGGACATCGCTGACGAGGACCAAGCAAGGCTTTTCAAAAGATTCTGGAACGGCGAATCCGGGCGACGCTACATAAGCAAAGCGGGAATGCACTTGTATATGTGCCAGAGGATTGTCGACCTGCACAAAGGATCGCTAACCTGCTCAAGCAAGCCCACTATCGGAACCACTTTCATCGTCACGCTTCCGACTCTTTGATCTACTAAATTGGAGGTACGTTCTCACCTTCGTCCACTGCGCGTTCGTCGGTTGATCGATGTCTCAACAGTGGCGCATTTATAAGCACGGCTATATACCGAGCATTCCCTCAAGACACGCAACTCGGACAAATTCAGTCCCGGTGGCAATACGACACTATGGGGAAACACGCATGGACACTAGCTTTCCACGTCGCGCCTCTTGACATACGGTCACCAATCGGTTATCATTGAGAGTGAACGGATCTTCCTAGAGCGGCAGCCCGTACCCGTTTCGAAGATCAATGTACCGAACGTATCCTGATTCCGCAAAAGGTTGGTCCATTCACCAGATCGTCAAGAAGGCTGCAAGAAGCA
>DATNRC010000367.1:0-9692 GCA_036703705.1 Candidatus Obscuribacterales bacterium | reverse complement strand
GAAGCTCGCAACGGCAGGATGAACAAATCAGGTCGTCTTGCGATCCTGGTGGCATTGTGCAGTGATCTCGCGTCGCTGATTCAGCAAGCTTCTGACTTTCCAGATGTCGCTGCCGCCGCAAAAATAGCGCACGCGGCCGCTGCATCTGTTTTGTCGAATGTGGAGAATGCCCAGCAGAAAATAGATAAGAATCCGAGTGCGTCCCTCAGTCCAGGGGCCGGGAGAGCTGCACAGCCGGCACAGCTGTGGTCCTGAGGCAGATAAGCAGAAACGAAATGGAGCAAAAGTGTGAAAAAGATGCGGGCGAATTTTCTTATGTCTCTACCCACGCCAAGAACTGAAAAAGCACCCAAAAACAAAAGCCAGAAGAACTAAGAGCGCGCGAAGAGCTGATATGGACCCCAAAAAAGCGCAAGAAGAACGAAACGCAACAAGAACCAAGAAAGACGGTTCTCCTGGAAAACGCTTTCCGCGTCAGCAACCGATGGTGGTCGAGATGCTTCGGCGGAAAGCGTATCCAATCGCATGAAGGCATACTTTTCTCCGCGAGCAACTGTCGGCAACGGCACGAGAGTCAGTGCGCAGCGACTGTGTGATGCGAATTCCGCAAATCACACAGGGTGAACATACACGGCGATGTAAACGGGGACGAGTTCGCGATTGTCCCGCATCCAGTTGACGCCGATGTCGGCATATCGTTGAGTCTGCCTTGAGGCCTGCCAGTATGATCTATTGGCGTTGTATTGCGCAAGCGCTTCTCGAAGCATCGACTCGTGACGCACTTGATCGCTTCGCAAAGCGGTTGAGATGCCGTCGGCCTTGATATGGCGGGCAGTAGCGGCCAGATTATCGGGCAGACTGTCCACGCTGGCTATTCCATCGCCGTCGAAATCAGTGCCCAAGCCACCACAATTTTGGATGGACAGGGGATCGGTCATGAAGACGGTTTGATTTCGACCGCAACTCCAGCCATTCCAGGTCTGCGGAATAATCTGTCCAGGACCGGCAGCTCGCGCCGAGCTGCGCCGCGTCTCGAGAGGACGGAAGCCGTTTCCCATCAATTCCGCATAGTGCACGGCAAGGAGATCCTCCTCGGGCACATCGTAATACAGCGCCACGCGCTGCACCCAGTAAAGATACCAGGAGAGAAGATCAGCGGGCATAGAGTCCAGTGTAGGGTAAAGCTGATCACCGTAAATTGCCCGAAACTCATCTGACGTATCGGGGCGGTCAACAGGCATGCTGGCGGTACTCACAATTGGCGCTTGCTGAGCCTGTTGCGGAGTTGGTTGCTCCACGAGCGGAGTTGGTTGCTCCACGAGCGGAGTTACCGTAACAATGACTTGAGGCGTCGCCTCCGCTTGATTGTTGGCCACCGCATTCAGTGGTGGCGGGCTGGTCAAGCGAGCTACTCCTTCTCCTCCTGAGAAGACGATTATGAAACTCACAGCCGGTAGGATGAGAGTCATCAGGAGAGAGTAGCTCACGAAACCACCCCTTCTTTCAGGAGTTGAACTCATGAGTCTTCCTTTCGACTCGATTCACACGGACGATTATGCTCGCGCTCTTACCCACGCATTGCCGCTGCCCTGCGCATGCCTGCCATTAGGGCCCCCATGCCATTGAGCAAAAACAGTCGATTGGGATTGCAGTGAAAGAGTGTTGGCGGCAAGATTTCCAGGTAATGAACGCAGCATATGTCTTACGTTAGAGGGATAGCCCCCTAGAGAGCAAATTGCAGCGCTCTAATTATCCGCGCTATTGCTTATGGGGAAAACGGTCTGGCTGAACGATTAGAACCTTTGCCGCTTAGGCCCTGAAAATTTCCTTTCGCTTTTAATGGCACCATTTCATAAGGCGAGGTATGCTCGGCTGCGCAAGCACTTGTAAGCTATCCTTATTGGCCGGCATCAGGAAAATTTTGCGCGCCGCACTCAGGATGAATTCCAAACTACAGCAAATCTTCTATGATCGAAAAAACTGGTCTGCCCTTGTGGATCGAGAAAACTCTCCCCGACGCCTCTTGCGCATTTCCAAGATGAAGAGTCAATTCTCCAAGATGAAGAGTCATTTCTCCAGGATGAAGAGTCAATTCTTAATCAGGTTTGCATGCGTCAGCACCGTGGCAGCGGTCAGCTTGCTGGTCCCTTGCGTTATCGCCAAAGCATCACGACCCGCAAATGCAACTTGGCTTCTCAAGCAGAAGCACAGGACATACGGATCCGTTGAGGTATACCTCAGCGACAAAGGCGTCAAAGTAATCAGCAGCAATGCAGATTACGTATTTCTTTGTGCTGCGCCATCCTGGGATGCGGTCATTTACAGCGACAAACGAAAAGTGTACAGCAAGCGCCCTCTCTCCCAATGGACGAAGCACGGATTTCGAACCGCGCTGGACGTTCAAAACAACAGCACTTACTACACCTGGCCCAAAGTAGCGGAAAAAAGCCAGAATTATGCGGGAATCGACGCTACCGTCTTTGCTTTCCCCCTGCTTCATAAAAATCAGCGCCCAGCCGATCTGAAGTTCGGCAAGGTCGGCGAATATGTCGTGGGGACGAGTTGCACGGAGAGCAAATTTCCAGAGGAATTCCTCCAATCCCTGTATGACGTTCCGCCGGCCCGGGGCATACCACTGCGCTTCGTCAAAATTGGCAGACCTGATGCTTTCGGATTTGGTCTCAGTTACAACCAGCGCTCGCAAGTGCAAACAATTCTTGATACGTTTAGCGCCAGGCCATTTTCAGGAGCCGTAGATTTCTCGAAATCGCTTACCAACTATAAGGCTGTGGATGAAAGCAAAGTCGTGATACGCCACGAGGACATGAACGATGTCTTTAAGCAGCTGATGGAGAGGTAGGCTGTTGGAGAAGTAAACAGTACGAAAGAGATTGTCCAGGCGGGCGTTGCCGCTTGTTGGTTCATTTGCCTGAGCTCATAATGCTAGCGCAATCTCAATCCCAGATTTGCGCAGCACTCTTGCCGGCATCGTGCAAGCACCACTGACGGTGAAAGACGTGCAGCTGTTGCAGACTCGCTAGCACATCTATCTTGAGGTCGACTGTATTCCGGCATTATGGTGAAGTCCTGGTCACCTTCATCTCGTCTGCGCAAGGTAGTGTCAATCAACAAACATCTCAACCGACAATCTGCTTGATGATGCCATCGCGTGTTCGCTATTGACGTGCGAATGAGCTCAGCTGCGCAGGGCGGATGGACCAGAATGTCCGAAGACACAGGAGAAGCAGTATGCAATTGCACTTCGAAGGCACGACCTTTGCCGAACGCATTGGAATGGTGTTCGACCATAGCCCCGTCACGTCGGAAGACGCTGAAAACCTACTCGATGCGCTCGTTTCGTGGGAACGCGAACATGGCGAATTCGGTACCACTATCTCCGTCCTTCCCGACCCTGAGGACGCTCAACGATGGCTTGTCAGCCTCATCGTGTCAGCGGTGTTTACAGCATCGTTGAGCCGCGCCGAAAATGGATTCCTCATCGGTGAGCTCTTCATCGATGAATGGTTGATGCGCGGATGCGCTCGGAGTCTCAGGCATTCCATCGAACTGACCATCCCCGACAATGCCACCGCGCAGATGCGCCGGCAAGTCATCAGCAAACTGTGGAGCAAGCCGTCGGCAGACTTTAGAACCTTCCTTCAAGCGGCGCTGTTCCGCGACCTTTTGCTGTGGATTGAACGCTTTCCAGGCCTTCTACCTAGAGCGGGCATTTTGACTGAGGCGCTGGCTGCCTGATTGCCGGCGCGTTTTATCAACGTGGTGCCGGGCTGCTCACAGCCGGGCACCACTCTTTCATGCTCGGACTCATTCTTGTCCGCCGTATAACTCTTTGGAGAAATTCAAATGCAGAGAAAACACAACACGCAAGGTGACAACGGCGAGCGGCAAAGCATCTGGACTGAATCGCAGCAGAAGATTAGCCGCTTGGCGAGACTGCGCTCTAATCATGTTTTGATCGTGGGCGATCAGCAGAGTCTGTGCAGCGCAGTGCGAGCGCATTTCGAGGAGCTTTCCGCAGCGGAGCCGCTCGTTGCCCGTTGGCAATTCTGGCCGACCTTTCTCGAGCGACTGCTCGGGGCAGCCGACGAAAATGCTTTGCACGACATTGCTCAAGAACTTCTCGATGCGCTGGAATGTCTGCCCGAGCTGCCAATCGGCGGCAGTGAAGCAGAGCCTGCGCATCAATCCCCAATCAAGGACAGGAGCTGGCTGGATATGCCGGCTTGGCTCCAGCCCAAGACCAATTGAGCCGTCGCCCAAGCACGCGCTTGAGAGCCCGTCGTCGCTGGCAAATGAGGCGTGCTGCTTCCATCGAGCAGCAAGCCTCATTTCGCCTTTCGGCGAATTTCTACTATTCCACTTCGTAGCTGAAATCCGAGAACCGAGAAGATAAAAGGGCCCGGGGAAAAGTTCCTTAAAGCAAAAGAATCCTCATGGATGACCAAAAGCGGCAGAGCGGGTATCAACCCAAGGACCTGAGGAAAGAAATCCCATGAAGCGGGCCGACACTTGCCGCTGAAGAAGAGGATCGAAGATCCTCGCGGATCCTCGACCCTTTGCCGTTTGTCAGCCTAACTCTGGCGGTTCCGCCTGAAGAGCCGTGCCAGGGGGTTGCTTCCATTGCCGAACAGCAACTGGTAAATCTTCAGGACCGCGATCAGTCCAAGAACGATTGACAGGCCACCGAATACGGTGTCAAGCCAGCCGGAGAAGACCCAGTTGTCGTAAGCGAAAAGAAGGAATCCCAAAACCAGCGTGGCAAGCCAGCTCGCCTGCTGGATGACAGGGAAGCGCTGCCTCAGGCTGGTCACGGCCGGGTTGTTGATGATGTAGTTGCGCACCAACAACAGCCCAAACAGGTAGAGCAAGGTGTACACCAGACTGAACGGGTTGACGAACACAGCTTTCTCCTTTACTCATGAGCAAAATTTCGGGCTCCGAAGCCCGTCCTTTGGCCAACGCATTTTCTCGAGAGAGAATGCCGGCCGGAGGTGAGCGCAAAGAGGCGCTCGGAAGAATGCAGAAATGAATTCAATAATTCAATTAATGAAATTCTTCGCCAATCGAAGAGGCTAATCGAAAAGACGGTTCCGAATGCAACCAAAGGTGCAGTCTCCCTCAGAAGATTGCACCTCTAAGCGTTGGTATGAGATTGACTGACGAGGAGGGCCGCCCGGAAGGCGCAGAACGAGGTTACTTCCAGGCTAGTCCTGGGACATGCGGGCTCCCGCCGTGGACGGCGCTAGTCGTTGAATGCGCGATCCACGAGTTCTTCAATCGAGAGGTGCGAGACCTCATCGATCAGAAGGGTATCCACGATGTCGAAGCTCGCGCCGGCCGCAACCAGATCGTCGTCGAGCGACTTCAGGAATTTGGTGGCTGCCGCATCCGCGCCGACCTGAATGAAGGTGATTCCCACTTCATCATCCCGGTCGAGGCGCTTCGTTGCATTGGAGATGACCTTCGCAACTGCTTGCTGATCGTCAGGCACGCCATCGGTCATGACGATGATCAACTCAGGATCGATCGCCGCGCCGGCCGCCGCCTGCTTGCGCGCAAAGTAGCGATCCAGCGCCTTTTGAAGAGCGCCGGCCGTGTCGGTGCTTCCGCCCGGACGCTGTTCTTTGAAGATATTCGCCACTGTCGCCGGAACGGTGTTCTCGTACACGGTGAACGGAGCAGTCGAGAACGGGATTACAGTAATCCCGTCCGGGTCGAGTTCGTTCACATCGTAGGCGAGCGCCGAGATTGTCTCTTCGGCATACTTCCACCGGCTTCCGAGGCGCGTATCTTCCGTGCGCATGGAACCGCTCTTGTCGAGCAGAAGGGTCACTTGTTTGGGCATTTGGGTCTCTCCTTGGGCGTTTTCATTTTTGGCATGCGATGCGCCGCCGAGCGACCCTCGTCCTCAGTCAATCCATTTTTAAGTCCGGCAACCGGTCACAGCCCATTTGCCGGCGACGCGGTCACCCTCGCAAGAAGCACTATTCATCCTCATTTAGCGCGCAACAGAGGGGCGCCGCCCGCCGGCGGCACCCCTTTGCGTAATTGATTTATAGCCGAAGGGATGCCTACTTCACGTAGTCATCCGCATTAAGCCCGAGAGCATCCGCCAGCTCACGGGCGACGACGACCTCGGTAGGATCGATGGTGCCGTCGGCGCGAGCAATTGTCATGGCCACGGCCATGACCCAGCGGGCTGCATCCGGTTTCGAGCGCAGCTTGCCGACCTTGGCCAGCAGGTCAAGACGAGCAAATTCGTCACCGGCCTCGTCCACGTACTGATTGAAGAGCCGCCCGAGATCGGCGGCAGGGAATACCTGCAGCGCCTCGCTGGTGCGAATCAACTTCAAGACCTTTTCCTTTTCGGTCTGGTCCACGCGTCCGTCCGCCGCAGCCATCAGACCGCAGGCGATCATGACCGCCTCCTTGGTCTGCTGGTTGTTGTACTGCTTCGCAGTCTTGACGAGGTCGTCACGCATACGTTCGAAAGTTTGAAGCCAACCCATATTTAGGGCTCCTTTTTGTCACATCATCGGCTTTTCACATCGCTCTCCGTCCAGCATGCCCGCAGCACGTTAGCTCGATGGGGTTTTGAATCGATGCTGATTGAGTTTCGGAACGCTCCGCGGCTGGTGGGCGAGATGGATGTGCCATCACCATAGCCCTCAGGCGGTATGATGCCGCAACCCCGTGCGTTACACTTTGCAATCGGGCGAAAAGCGCCACCCCTCAATGGTTTCCAAGAAGAAAACGGGTTGCGCCGGCGGCGACAACCGCAGCAGATGTTGCAAATCTAAGCAAGCCGAGGCGAAATTATGCGAGCCTTGCCGCCGACCGCAAATTAGAGACGTTTCTTGGCACCAAGCACGGTGCGACTATAAGGATAAAGATCTGATGTGATGTGATGCGGACTGATCTGATGTGATTTGTCTGATCTGGTCTGGTCTGGTCGGATGAATTCAATCAATAAGTCCAAACTGATGGATAAGAAGAAGCCGCCCCAGTTGCTGAGGCGGCTTCAACTCCTGCTTATTCGGCTTCCCGCTCGCGCCGCGTTTTATCATCTTTTCGCCGGCGCAAGATAAGCTTCTCCACCTCCACGTAGATGAAGAGCGCCGACGACGCGATGAGGCAGATCAACATCTGCTCCAAGGTGAGCGGTTGCAGATTGAAGAAGTCCGCCACGAACGGAACGTAGAGCAGAAGCACTTGAATCGCCGACGTAACGACCACTGCACGCAAGAGCCAAGGATTCGTCTTCAATCCCAGCTGGAATATCGACTTCTCCGCACTGCGGCAGGTCAGAGCATGCCCCATCTGCGAAAGGCAGAGCATTGTAAACACCATGCTCGACCAGGCGCCCGGCTGCACGCTGCCGTCAGGCATTACGACATCAGGGGCGATCGCGTTAGCGAAGAGCATAAACGCCACACTCATCGCACCGAACACCAGCCCTACGCGGATGATGTACGAACCCATTCCTCTTGAGAAGACACCCTCACCTTTTGCAAATGGTTTGTCGGCCATCACATCGGTATCTGCCGGGTCAACGCCAAGCGCCAGCGCAGGCAGACCGTCGGTGCAGAGGTTCATGTAGAGAATCTGCACGGGTATGAGGGGTATGCGCAAACCAAAGAGGGGAGCAAGCGCGAGAACGATCAGCTCACCAATGTTCGAGCCGAGGATGTATTTGAGGTATTTGCGCACATTGTTGAAAATGATGCGCCCTTCCTCGGTGGCAGCGACGATAGTGGCAAAATTGTCATCGGTGAGGATTAGCCCGGCCGCTTCTTTCGCCACGTCCGTGCCCGTTATGCCCATAGCCACGCCGATGTCTGCTTTCTTCAGCGCTGGAGCATCATTCACGCCGTCGCCTGTCATGGCGACAAAGTGCCCAGCTTTTTGAAGGGCGAAGACGATGCGCTGCTTGTGCTGAGGAGAGACGCGGGCGAAAACAGCCACGCTGTCTACAATCCCCAAAAGGTGCTCGTCGGACATTTCGTCCAGCTCTACACCCGTCACTACGCGCTGACGTTCGTTTGTGGCAATTTTCAACTGGCGGGCAATGTAGAGCGCGGTTTCCGGATGGTCACCAGTCACCATGACCACTTCCACACCAGCACGGCGCAATTGCTTGACGGCTGTGATTACGGAAGCACGCGGAGCGTCAATCATAGCTGTCATGCCCAGCCAGATCAGGTTGCTCTCCAGCTCTTCGTCCGCTCCCTCAGCCGGGGCATCGCTGAGCACGCGGTATGCGAATCCGAGAACTCGCTTGCCCTCTTTCGCCAGGGAAGTATTTGTGGCGAGAACTGATTCGCGCACTTCCTCCACCAGCACCACTGCGCCGTCGACCAGGGCGGAAGCGCAACGCTCAAGAAGAATTTCCGGCGCTCCTTTGCTGAAAAGGAGGTAGCCGCCTTCGGCCGATTGCTTGACGGCGCCTTCGTTGGCAACCACGACGCTCATGCGTTTGCGCGCGGAATCGAACGGCACTTCATACAGGCGGTGAGTTGCGTTCCTGAGTGCGATTCCCAGCCCCGCTTTCTCGCACATGACAAGCAGTGCGCCTTCCGTAGGATCACCGATAATGCCCTTCTCTTCATCGAGGCTTGCGTCGTTGACAATCATCGCCGCCTGAAGCAAAAGAGCCAGGTCGCGGCTCGGGGAGGCAAGGCGTGCCCCGTTCTTCGTCACTTCACCCTCCACGCTGTAGCCAACGCCGCTCACGGCATAAAGGCCGTCACCGGCATGAATTTCCACAGCGCTCAGTTGACCGGTTGTGAGGGTGCCGGTTTTGTCCGCGCAGGCGCGCGTCACCGAGCCCAGCGTCTCCGCTGCCTTCAGGGCGCGAGGCAGCGCGTTGCGTTTCACCATCCGCTGGGCACCAAGCGCCAGCGTGACGGTAATCACCGCAGGCAGTGCCTCGGGGACAATCGCCACAGCCATACTGACGGCTGTCAGCATCAGCTCCCGGAAGTCGGCACCGAGAATTGTGCCCACTACAACCGACAGCACAACCATTACTAGCGAACCGTATACGAGACCTTTTGCCAGTTGACCCATGCGTTCTTGCAGAGGGGTATCTTCCTCCTCGACCTCGTTGATTGCTCTGGCAATCTGCCCGATCGCGGTCTTCATTCCAGTAGACACGACCACCGCCATGCCGCGGCCATAAACGACATGCGTGCCCATAAAGGCCATGTTCCGCCTGTCGCCGACCGCTTTCTGACTGGAGATGAGCGACGCGCTCTTGCTCACCGGCACGGATTCACCCGTCAGCTGAGCCTCCAGAACTTGCAGATTGTGTGCTTCGATTATGCGAGCATCAGCGGGCACGATATTGCCGTCGGAAAGGGCAATGACATCGCCTACGACTACCTGATTGGCAGGAATCTCAACAATCTTTCCGCTCCGCACAACTCGCGCATTGGGTGCGGTCAGCCGTTTGAGCGCGCGCATTTTGCTTTCGGCGCTGCGATCCTGCCATATGCCGAGAATGGCATTTCCTGCCACGATAAGCGTAATCCAGAACGCCGATTTCCAGTCGTTGTTGAAAACCACGGCGACGATTGTGGCGCCGATCAACAACAATACGAGAACGTTGACGATCTGCTCTATTATCTGCGAAACGAGCGAGGTCGGCGGTTTTTCCGCGAGCTGATTCA
>DATNRC010000366.1:0-4523 GCA_036703705.1 Candidatus Obscuribacterales bacterium | reverse complement strand
TGCCTTACGCGAGGTTGAATTCTACGTCGTCCAGCAGTTGACCAATCTCCACCTTTTGCCGCCTCACGGGTTTAAGGTTGCTTCCTTCCCCATTAAATTGGTCGGCGCCAGCGCGGCACCGGCGCGAGTAGTTGCTTTCGTCGAGGCATAATTATTGGCTTCTTTCAAACAGAAAAAGAAGAAGGGATCGCTGTTAGCGAATCCCCTCTTGTGTGTTTCGAAGCCAACCGTCGGATGTGATTGGTTAATCTTTCTCGGGACGCTACGAGCCGACGGCCAGTCATAGTCCAGAATAACGTCAAGAACAAAGACTTTGCCCTAGGGTTTACCCTGAATTCTTTACAAATTGTCAGGAGCTTCCGAGCCCTGGACCATTGTGAGGCACAGGCTTCTCGGTAGATCGACCGCCTTCTCGTTAAGCAAAATGGCGATGATAAGCGGCTCTTCACGAGACAGAGGCTTACTTTTGCAGTAAGCTGTGATACTTTCCCGGTCCTCTAGACAAGGAAGTGTCCTTATGGCTTCGCAAGTTAAGCATTCCTTTTCCATCCGCCGCTTCCATTCTGACGACAGGATCGCGCTAAAACAGTGCTTCATCCAGTTGCAAGAACACGAGCGCGAGATTGTCAGCCATCGGCTGCCTGGCGAGGCGATTGCCGATCGCTATATGGAATCCCTGATTCAAAAGGTCAGGCAGGGCAAAGCAGAGATCTTCGTTGCCGTATACGAGAATAAGCCCGCTGGATTCGTGTCTGTTCTGCTCAGTGAGAAACTCGACGAAGAGCTGAACGAGAACATCGATGTGGCATACATATCAGACATCGTCGTCAACCAGGAGCTAAGAAGAATGGGCATAGCTCAGGCGCTCATCAAACGCGCCGAGGAATTTGCCATCGCACACGGTGCTACATACCTGTCCGCCCATGTCCTGGCCGGCAACTCAACAGGTCGTGCCCTTTATGCCAAAGCAGGATTCGACGAATACGAGCTGTTTCTCCTCAAGCCTCTCACCGGTGCTGATAAAGAATCTTGAGATTTTCGAGAGCCTCTGATGACGGATAGCGCTCAGACTGCGGCCAAGGCTGTCCTCAAGAAGCTCTCGCAAACGGTCTTCTATCTTTATCATCATGCGACTAAACACACGGTCGAAAGCCTTTTCTCGGGCGGTCACTACCTCGATTGGTCGAACCAGCCGCAACCTTTTCGCCGCTACGAAGGGGCAATGGCGTGTTCGCTGAGCCGCTCTCTCTGGACGTCGCCCTACAGTCTCTTCCAGGTGATCGAGCTCATGTACGGTGCCTCACGAGCCAAGGGCGAATATGGTGCGACCGTGCAAGCGCCCGATGAGAAATTTCTGTCGGCATTTGCTTTCTACAGTCTCTCGATAAGCGCATGGAAAGAGATTAAGGGAAGCGGCGAACGCTGGGCGCTTAGGGTCAACGCTTCATCCGGCAACTTGCATCCGACGGAGATGCATCTTCTCGTACATGATCTTGAAGGGATGGAGCCGGGGATTTATCACTACGGTGCGCGGAACCACAATCTCGAGCGGCGCGCCCGCGGGCAGCAGGCACAAGTCGTCTGGCGCTTGGTAAGCGGCTCTCAGCAATGCCCGCCGCTAGTTGTTTGTTTGAACAGCATCCACTGGCGTGAGGTGTGGAAATATCGCTCCCGCGGTTATCGCTACTGCCAGCACGACATGGGACATGCGCTCGGTGCTGTGACAATGGCTGCGGCCAGCCTTGGCTGGACCTCTTGTGCTTATGCGCTGTTTCCCGATGAAGCGATTGAACTTACGCTTCACCTGGCGGGCACGGACGAAGTTCCGGCGCTTGTTATCGGACTATGGCCGCTCAGTGAAGAATATTCGCTCTTGCGATGCGCTGCTTCACCATATCTGGTGAGGGAAGCAGATCGCTATGTGGATTTTGCCGGATTCAAGCAAGAATTGGCAGCCTGCGAAGTTGATCTGACCATCGGACGCCCGAACAAATTGTCTGGCCACATCCTCCAATACCCGGATGTGGACCAGACTTATGCCGCATCAAGATTGACCTTTCATGAGTGGGCTGAAGTATGCTCCGCGGCAAGGAAGCATAGAGACGAAAACACAAGGAAGATTGCCGCCGAGAGCGGCCTAAAGATCCCTTACGATTCGAGCCATGCTCTTGCCCATGATGTAGACGGCAAAGTTCACAAAACGATCAGGCGGCGTCGATCTGCTGTCGACATGCATTACGACCGCAAGATGCCGCTTGAGGATCTGGCTGTCATTCTTGCCGCTGCCACACGGGGGTTCGAGGCCGATTTCCAGACATCACTGCCGATGGTGCCCGGCAGTGGCAAAGATTTTCAGTTTGTCGACCTCTATGTTTACGCACATCGCGTCACCGATCTGGCGCCGGGAGTCTATTATTACAACCGGTACAGGCAGGAGCTCGAGCCGCGTGTTTTAGAGGATGTTCGCGAGCTTGCCAAGGCAGTAAGTTGCTTTCAGGACATTGCGGCAGATTCCTGTTTCACTCTTTCAATGGTTGCGGACTTTGGCGAGACTCTTGCTTTATTCGGCGAGCGCGGCTATAGAATTGCTCACTATGAGGCTGGATTCATAGGTCAGATGCTCTATCTCGCTTCGACGGCGCTCGGATATGATGCTACCGGCATCGGTTGCTTTGTCGACGATGCCATCAACGCCTTTCTCGAGTTCCCGCCGGGAAAGGAAGTGATCTACAACTTCACCGTCGGCGAGGCTCTTCTCGATCCGCGTCTGACAACGCTGCCCTCTTATGAATTTGCCGATCCGGCCCTCAATCTTGATACTTTTCCGCGCTCGTAGCTGCGGTATTAGCGGAGCTCGATAAAAAAAGTGAAGTCAGGCCGCTGCGCCACGGAAACCGGACGCTGTTTCCACAAGCAAATGGCAACGCGAGCTGGAAGTCTCATATAAGAAAGCGTGTCGATTGCTTTCACTTCAGGGCTCATGTTGTTGCAGCCGCCCGGATAATTCGAGCTGTCTCCACAGTGCAGGTATTGCTCTATCTCGATTGGTTCGCGAAATTTGTGCTCGGATGAAATGTTGGCAGATGCAGTGGGAGAGACGTGCATAAAATTGAAGCCAAAATCTTTTGCATTGTAAGCAACCAGGCCGAACTTCCTGTTAATCGCGCTTGTCGCCAATTTGTCCTGCCAGCGCTTTAATGCCGCGTCGTAGTCGGTGACGTCATAGACGGCCAGCGCCTTCGCGTCGCCGGGGAAGAAACGCAAGGAGCGCGGGGTCCAACAAAAGGGAAAATCCGATCTTTTGAGATCTTCCTCGCTGATTTTGTTCACATCCCAGATCTTGCACGTCCAGGAATTTGCTGCCACCAAAAGAAATGGATTGAGCACGAAGCGCGATTCCTCCGCTGGACCTTCAATGCTTCTTTCTCCTTCTCCGAAGACGAATTGCCCGTACATCCCCCACCACGGCTTTCCATCTTCAATCTTGGCAAAGACAAAAGGTGTGGCGTTGTATTCTCCGCGCATAAGCAAAGGCGCCTGCTTCACCCGAATCTGCCGCATGTTGATGATTTCCAGGCGTCTTTTGAAATTGAAGTCGGCCGGCGGCATGATGGCAACATCAACCGCTCCGCTTGTATTTGCTTGATCGCCGGCGGCAAGCGCATTAGTGCTTGCCATGGCACGGTCATTCAACGAACGAAGGAATACGAAAACCAACAGCAGGCAGAGCACCGAAGAAAAAATGTGCCATTTCCTTCTACTTGATTTGATTGCGCCTGTAGAATCGGCTGTTGTCTTCACGCCGCGTGGGACTAACGGCTGACAATCTGGTAGACGACGTTGAAGCCCGAACGGCTCTTGCCGTCAGGTTGCAGCGGACTGGAGGTGGAGACGCTGCAGGTGTGGCCGTCCTGATGAACGGCCCTGATTGAAGTATCCATGCGGCTCGAGACTTTCCATTTGTACATGCGGAAAACGTTGGCGTACCAGTCCAGCACTTGTGATTCCGTTTCTTCAGCATTGAAATTAAGCGAATAAATGGGCCCGCCTCGAGCGGCCTCTTCAAAGGAGCCGCCGATGAATTTGGATTTGCCCGTATAGTTTGGCAGATCCGGCAAGTCCGGCACCTTTGTCACTTTAGTCAAATTGTGAACCGAGCTGTGCTTCTTGGCAGTGGGGCGATTTTTCTGATGAGGCTTGAAAGGATCTGACGCTCCCCATTGCTGCCCCCAGGCGCTATTGGCCAAAACCGCCGAAGCAAGAATGAGAGCCAAACTTAGTGGCAGCCCTAAATGCTTGACTTTCTTGTAGTTCACTTTTGTCTCTCCTCTTACGAACAATTTCCTTTGCTTGTCGAACAATAGAAAAGTGCCCCCTCATCGAGAATCATACAATGATCCAAGCGAGGGGGCACTCTCAACCCGTTGGTCTCGGCATTAATTGGGCTTGCAGAACTCACCCTCACCCGAGGTTTCATTGACGAACTCGAGTTCTCCGAGAAGGTTCTTTTTGGCTCCGCCACC
>DATNRC010000365.1:0-6610 GCA_036703705.1 Candidatus Obscuribacterales bacterium | reverse complement strand
GCGCCAGCCCCAACGGCACGGGTCGCTACTATGATGGGCGAAACCTCGCCGCAAGCGGTCCGGTGGTGGTTGTAACGCTCAACTATCGGCTGGGCGCGCTGGGCTTCCTTGCGCATCCCGCCCTTGCCACCGCGGACGGTTATATGGGCAACTACGGATTGCTGGATCAGCTGGAGGCGCTGCGTTGGATTCAACGCAACATCAAGTCGTTTGGCGGCGATCCGGATCGAGTGATGGTCTTCGGCCAGTCCGCCGGCGCCATTGATTTGAGTGCGCTTCTCGTGTCACCGCTCTCGAAAGGCCTGTTCTCGCGGGCAGCAATGCAAAGCGGAGTCTGCACCATTGTTTCCGCTGACAGTGCCGAGCACACCGCCCGCCAGGTGCAGAGTCTGGTGGGTGCTGGTGACGCCTCAGATGTCGCGGCCGCGCTTAGAGCCGTGCCGGCAGAAATTCTTGTGCGGTTGCCGGGCGCTTCTGTGGCGTCGAACAACTCACTCGGGCTTGAGTTTGGACCGGTGCTGGATCGGCATCTCCTTCCAGCATCACCGCTAGCTGCCATTCGCCGTGGCACCCACATGCATATGCCAATCCTTATGGGAACCACCTCTGAAGAGTACGTGCCTGACTGGCTGGTCGAGCTAGTGGCTGGCGCTCAGGTGCGGACGGAGCACGAGTACATACTGGCTACAGAGCGTCTCTGGGGTGCTGGAGCCGCTTCGGTCCGCCGTGTGTATTCGGCCGCCCGCTATGCAAGCGCTCAGGATGCTCTTGCTGAGGCGCTCAGCGACGCTCTGATGTGCGCGCCAACCCGCCGTTTTGCGCGAGCGCTCGCCGAGGCACAGTGTGAGCCGGTATGGTGTTATGTATTCGACCGGCCAGGCGCGAGCGGTCGCGCCGGGCACGGAGACGACATACCATTTATTTTTCAAAGCTGCGCTGTGCCGGACGACGGACAGGATCTGGCCATGCAGATGGCGAAGTACTGGACCACGTTTGCGGCGACGGGAAATCCTAATCACAACGCAGCGCCGGCATGGCCTCAGTACTCAGCATTGCGGGATCGAGTGCTGCTAATCGCGCGCGAGATTGGGGTAGCTGAAAGGTTCAGGTCACGAATGCTGGACTTGTGGGATGCCGCGGATGCAGGCTGAACATACAAGCGCTCGCCTGAGCGCATAGCTTTATCATCATTATGAAAACATCCAAAAAATTGCGTCTCTGTCTGCCAAGCGGAGGTCTCGAGGAGGATTGGGTATCGCTCTATCAAGCAAGCTTTCCTGCTGAAGAGCGCGTTGACCCAGCGGTGCTGCGAAAGGACATTGCCGACGGAAAGCGTCTCCTCCACCGGACCTTGGACAGTGCCGGGAGTCTCCTCTGCTTTTCGCTCACCTTCGTCGGTCTAGAAGAGTTTGTATGGCTGTCGTACATCGCAACCGATCCATTGCAGCAATCGCGCGGCATCGGCACAATGCACATGAAAGAGCTTCTCTCAATGCTGGCAGCCCGCTATTCGGACCGGCAGGGACTGCTTTTTGAGATTGAATCGACAAATGTCGAGCATGCCAATAATCGCCGCCTGCAGTTTTACCTCCGGTTGAATGCAAAGCGAATGCCGCAAGGAGTGAGTTATCTCATGCCAAGCTTCGTCGATGGGGGCGAGCCGATTGCGGCCGAACTCTTGTGGATAGAGTTCGGGCACAGCACAGTGGAGCTGCGCACGGTTCAAAGCGCAATTGCCGAGGTGTACGAGAAGATCTACCACCTCGGTCCGAACAACAAGGTCGTTCAAACAGTACTGTCTCAGTTCGCACCCTGCAGTGTCTGACAAACAACTGTCGTTTCGATGGTGTTCCATCCTGATCTCTTCGGAAGTTTCCGTCAACAGGTGACTGCACTGGGTGGTTTTGTGACTAATGAGAAAGAAACTCCCACAACCACCTTGATATCAGAAGTTAACCTCAAACTTGCTGTCGAATCCGGTCTTCGATGGCACAAAAGCCCGTTAGGAACGGAACTTAGGAAACCGAAGCCGGAAGAGGGGGTTGAGAACCTGGCGAGGCACGTATGAATGAGAGCGGCGCACTGTTCAAGCCGGTGTGCCGCATAAGAACGCAGCCACTCTTCGCCGTGCATGCGGCCGCTTAGAGTCACAGCGGCGCACGAGTTCGCGTTGACCCATGAATTTTTTTGCGCACACTTTAGTAGACCAGTCTACTTCACCTCACTAAAAAGGAGAGACTGCGTGAAGACCCCTGGAGGGTCCGGTGCTGCACCGGACCCCCTCCCGATTGCCAATCATGGCGGCCGCACCAGTTTTAGTACTTCCGTCCCGACCTTTGCTTGGTTTGCCTTGTCTGACTGCCAGAGAATTTGCGACTTAGAGCTTGCCCTCGGGGCGGCGATTTCTCCTTCGCCGCCCCGATGCACTTCAGCTCCGTCAGCAGTCAGATGTGCTTGCTTCCTTTCCCGCAAGCTTCAGATGATCGCTTGGTCCGGTCAGGATGAGCGCTTGGCCATCGGGCGAAGCGAAGCGCCCCCATCCGTGCTGGTGCGGCTCAGCCGCAACAATCTCGAATTCGACATCTCGCTTTTCGCTGGTGATCGCCTCAAGCACATAGAGCTGATTGTCAACGATCCGCCAAACGCGAAAGCGTATCGCGAGATTGAGTTTGAGCTTGCCCAGCCGAGGCTCGATGGCATGCCGGCACATCTTCCAGCTCATGGGCAACAGGTCTTCCGAAGGGTTGACTCGCTTTCCGTCGGAAATGCACTTGATGCTTGCGTCACCTCCGCCGACCGAATCTGGGATGCTGAGCCAGCTTAGAGTCAGCGAGTTAGCTTGATGAAGGGCCAGCGCACTAATCTTGGGCGCCACCAGATCATCGTCGAGAGAACTTTCATCATCTTCAAACACCACACCGCCCATGTAGCACTTCACCTTATAATCGTGCACCTTCGCGGCGCCAGACACCGCTTGCTGTATACCTTCGTAGTAATTGACGAATGAAAGTTCAGCTGCGACCTTTCGGCACAACTTGCAGCCGAACTGGTACGCTTCCAGCGCGGCCACGATGTTGCTTGCGAAGATAGCTTCATCGTGAGACACCCTGAAACGCTTCAGGATTGCCTGCAGCCTCCTCTCGATCTCAAAATCCCGGTCGGCGCAATCGGTCACCTCAAGAAGCGTCACCACGCTCTCGTAGACGAGAACCAGAGCCTCGTGCAGTGGCTTCATGGCCGCCATGAGGCGAAGGTGAGCAGTTTCAAACGCGCGTTTGCGCCGCATGCGGATATCCACTGCATGTTTGCTTTCCGGATGGAGCAGCTCGCTTCCGCGTTGCGCTCGTTGACTCAAAAGATGGCTCACTTTCGCCAGGTGAGCGTGAAGACTATGGTACTGTCCGGTGAGTTGCGAGAGCCTCGCATCGGACGGATTATCAATGTAGCTGTTTTCAATCATGGTGTATTTGTTTGTCTTTTTTGCCCGCGATGGTTGGAAGCAGGCCCTTATGCGGGCATAGGGCCTGCCTCACATTGTGCGCGCACCTGCCTCGCGCCGTGCGCCGGCACGCAATGCACGTCACAATTATCTGTGTGCTGTGATTCGTCTGTCAGTGCCGTACCTGGAAGGAGATTGTCACCAGAGAGGCACTTCCCTGTACGTGATGTCGCATATGATTTCATGCGGCTTTCCGCGCTCGCGACTGGACAGAGACTGCCGCCAAAGGCGCACTTGCCTGAGTGACCACTTCGCTTGTGTTGACGTCGGCAGAAGTTTCTTTCCCCAGTCATACACAGTGAGAGAGCGTGCGAAACCGGGTTGCTTAAGAAGCTCCTCTGCCTTTTCCAGCATCGCAAGAATGCTGGCACTTCTGTACTCGAGTATCGCGTTGCTCGTTCTGCACAGGAAGGTATGAAAGCCATTTGGCTCGTTGTGGATAATCAATTCGAGAGTTTTGTGTTTCATGGTTTGACGATATACCCGGAGGTTCGCAGCGCCGCTGATGCAATTGTTTTAGCGTTATCCATTCGGCGCCAGAAGACACCTTCGGCGAAGACGCTCTTGAGCGTTTCCAGATACTTTGCCATGTGTATTTTCCTTACTTAGAACGCAGTGATGGAGACTTGATAACTCTGTCGCAAACTGCAGCTTCGGGAACAGACGGCCATGCCACCAATAATGGCGGCTTGGGGCGCAGTGCTGGTGACTTCTTATCAGGGTGTTGTTGGTTGCGTCGGCCGGAAGAAACAATCAGCTGAGATTGCCCTCACCATAACAAGCCATTCCGCACCAGCCAATGATAACCCTGCCAGTACAGGATGTCCTCCAAGCGTCACCTAGCCTGCCTTTGCGTCGTTTCTTACGCCGACATTACAACATACGCTATGCCAGAATTGTCAGTAATTCTCATCGTGCGAAGAGCGCTGGCAATTCGCTAGCGCGGCTCTCGTGAGACGTCCGCTTGATCTTCAAGCAATCACCCAATCTGTTCTCACGATCCCACAAATGAAACCAACTGCCCTTCAACTTATGGACAGTTTCGAGCAAGCTGCAAGTTGACAGGCGGCTGTGAAAATACTTGCCGTTTGTCGATACTATCCAAGTGCACGTCACTGGTGTAGAGACGGTCACGCCCGACAAGACTGCTCCAGGACAATGCACCTCACGCCAAACTAACGTTCCAGTCCCTACAATGCTCTCAGTCGGGCATCACCGAGACCGAAAAACTTTTGAACAGAGCCAGGGGACGGTGAGCAACAGTGCTGTTGCTCACCCCGGCTCTTTTCTTTCAGTCGCGCGAGCCTTCCGAGCCTCCAGGAACGGCAGCTATCAGCGCTGTTCTCACGAGTGGTCAAATTGATCAGGAAGAATGGCTAAGGTGATTGCGGATTTCGCGTCCCGGGAGCTAGCTTTGCCCTCTGAAATTGCTGGATGGCTTCCGCAGGCGCTTGAAGCAAAAGCGGCTTTTGCGAGGGATCAAGCCACTTGAGGAGAAACACCATATTCTTCTTCCTTCCCAGAATCATTCGTCGCGACTGCCCGCAACCAGCAACATGGTGGCTCCGAGACACCCCTGTACAGCCCAACCCATTGACTGTTAACGCTTCATGAGAGCTCCGCTAACAGGAACCGCAGCGTTTCTCGCACTAGACAAATTGCGGCGGGTTTATCGACAGGCGGCGAGTAAGATTTCCGTGAGGAATGCAAAAAGCCTTTACTGGACAGGGTTTGCAGCATCAGACTCCTTCGCGGGTTGTCATTGGTCGACGCGGTCCGCGGTGTTATGGTGAGAGCAACTTCAGCTTCCCCAAATTTCACGGTAGACCATCCAGAGAGCCAGTTCAGAGCAGTCAACCAATCAACAGTGAATGGAGCGCACCACAGACAGTGCCCTCATGGTTGCCTGTCACCGGTCAGAGGTGTTGTGAGTCGGTCCGTCGCGAAATTCGCATACCCGGCCCTGAGTCTGAAGGAGAATCCAACAACAATCATCGCAAATGCAAGAACACAACGACAATCTCAATCAGAATTCTAAAATCACCCAAACTTCGGTCGAACCCAACATTGCAACCAGCACAGTGTCGCGCGATTCCGCGAAGGCAGTCGCCGACCTGAGCATATTTGAGCCGGGACTGACGGTCTCGGCGAAAGTCACGGTCGTCACAGACCGCTTCGTGCGAGCCGAGATCACTCACAATGGGCACACTGCACCCGCATTCATGCGCCCTCAGCACGTGCACCATCTCCGCCACACCAAGCCGTCCGACCTGCTCCAAATCGGTGACGAGATACTGGCGAAGGTGGTCGAGGTGGATGCAGCGCACGGGAATGTTGTTATCAGCCTCAAGAACTTTAAGCGGGATGAGTTCTTCGCCAACCGCAAAGCAGGCGATCTGCTTGTCGGCAAGGTGATTGGACTCGCGCCTTTCGGTGTTTTTATCGATGTCGGCGCCTGTGAAGGACTGCTTCCCGCAAGCGAGATACCGCTCAGCACCCAGTTTCAAATGGGAGACGAGGTTACAGCCTGGTTCGCTTTCGCGGGAGAAAAGGGTCTGCGCCTTACGTTGAAAGACCCGGCGCAGTCCTGCAAGAAAGAGTCAGGCTCCCTTCCAGCTTGCCCTGACAACAACCACAAGCGATGCAACTTGAAGGATAGGAAAAGTCCGCGGCACAGCTTTGACGGTAAACGGAAAGCTGGTGAGCGGTCGTCGAAGCCGGGCGCAAATGGCGGCAAATCCCGGCGGCGCTTTCATAGTACGGGCAACTGGAGTGGCAACGGAGATGATGAGTCTGATCCCCGTCCACGCCGACGGACATCCCTCACAACAGGAAAACCGCAAACCTGGCTTGTCATTCCTGCAGCCGATGGCGCCCAAACCACGGAACCCACCCTGGCAGACGTGTGGCCCGCCTAGCAAGCCTAGCAGCAGGTTCTCGCGCGAGCGAAGTCACCGCGTAGCAAGAGACGATCGGCATAGGGGGGACCTCACGGTCCCTCCCTGCCACACCACCGTACAAGCGGGTCCGCATACGGCGATTCGGCGGATTAAGCGGTAGTGGGACACAAGAGTCTGGGTAGACCAAGAGTCTCGAAATAGGCAATTGACA
>DATNRC010000364.1:0-3605 GCA_036703705.1 Candidatus Obscuribacterales bacterium | reverse complement strand
CATCTCAATTATTGTGTAGCGTTATCTCTTTACAACCAGAAACAATGCCCAGGCAGACCATCCGACGGGCGCTTGACATTGCTGGAGCCGTTTCCCGGGTGACGAAGCTTGCACCAATGCTTTCAAAGTGATTACGGTTTCCCCCACTGATGAGCAGCGCTAAAGATTCTTGCCTCACCATATGTGGTGAGGCGGAAAACGAAATCACTTTCAGTGCTGTGCTGTGCGATTCGGGTTCCCGCGAGCATCCTGCCGCATAAACAAATCTGACAATGCCCGTGCGCAACCCGCGCCAGCTGCTTCATTCATGCGCCGACAAAGCAAGAAATCGCTGCCTCTTCAAATCGCTTAACTATGTAAAGACTTCTTAGTTATCCAATTTCTATTTGCGATCTTGGGGCTTTACGCCATAACTTCGCCTTGCTTCTCCTTTCTCCGACACACATACAAGAATTCCAACAATCTTCCAACACATAAGTCTCAACTGAAATGAGCTGTTTCGCTTCTTGCAACAGGCGAGGAGGCAGAAGCTGACACCTAATCCGCAATCCACCCCAAGGAGTCCACTATGTATATCTGCTCATGCCATGCCGTCACCGACGGTGCCATCAGGGAGTGCGCTCAGTCCGGCATCCGCACTTTCCGCGGCGTCGTGAAAAAGACGAAGGTCGGGAGTCAGTGCGGCATTTGCGCACTTTCAGCCAAGGAAATCTTCGACCAGGCGAAAAGAGAATCGCGCGCTGCGCCCCAGACGCAAACCCCTGTCCCCACGGCAACGGAAGCCAGCGACACAACCGGCAAGGGATAAAGGAGATTCGATGAGAACGCTCAAAAGGCAGTTCGGGGCGCATTTCGCGTCCCTTGCTGCCGCTTCTCCTTCGCTTACAGCCGATATCGCTCGTTTGCGCAAACGAAAAGTACGCATCCGCCGTCTTGCCAATACAATCGATGCGTATTGCATCAAGGGCGAGCGGTTGATCGCAATCGGCACCGGCGAGCCCGTGCATACACAGGTCGTCAATCTCGCTCACGAGGCCAATCACATGCTTCGCGAGCGCGTCAGTTTCGACGCCATCGATTCTCTGCCCAAAGCTCGCTTTGTGAGCCTCTGCATGAAAGAGGAAACTGATTGCTTCCTGCGTGAGATCGAAGTGGCGAAGGAGCTGAAGGAAGCCGGCATCCCACTTACGAAATACTCTCGGCGCTGGTGCCGCATCTATCGTCGTGGCGGACGCAGGGCCGTGGCGCGCGCGGTGGCAAGGTCAAAAGTAGTAACCACTCGGCTTTTGTACCCGCAGTACTACGCTCAACTCTACGACGACTTCCGCACCAAATGATTGCTGCCCGGCAGCCCGGCCGCTTTTTTTGCCAACATCCGATTGATTGGTCGCGCCAACAGCTGGTGAAAATGGTAAGTGTTTTCAAAACGCACCTCGATTCTGTGCCGGATTTGCTCAATTAGCGAAAGCTTTGCGCTGATTCGTGATTTCCACACTGACAGCAGACGGCAGCCGGATACTTTGGCATGAAACGCTCATGCTATGCGAGTCGAAACATTGATTGCTCATTGTAAATATGAACCAGTTACAAATCTTTTGCTGAGAAAGTCCTAAAGAGCTGATAGGACATGAACATCATTCTCTGTTCATTCACGCGGAACTAAACAGCACTCCAAGCCATCAAACGTCAATCCACAACAGATACCCGCGCAGAAACAAGCACATCGTCGTGCGGGTCTACAGCGCTTGGTTCTCAATGTTCCGCGAGCTTAGCAGAGGCTGATGACTGGGCGCTTTGCTTATCGCAAGGCGGTGTCTCTTCCTCACCTTCGAGGTAATTATGCTCCTCAAAATCACTGTAACCACTGTCGATGGCCGCCCCACCATAGCCGTGTCCGGAAATCTCACTCCGGCTCAGGTGCGCAAAATAGTAGCCAATCATTTCGGCTATCAGGCCATCGGCGTTCCCCACACGTGGTATGGTGTGCGCTGCTGATCCTGTCAGCCGCAACACCTGCCGTCATGTTGTGGCAGAGCCCTTTTCGGGCTGTCGGCGCGGGGCTTCTGATGCGGCGTCCCGCGCTCATACTCACAAACCTTTGTCAGGAGGCCAAGCATATGAAACGTTTCGCCATCGCAGCTCTTGCTGCCCTTATCCTCTCCGGTTGCGCCGGCTTCCATGTCGGGCCGAACACGGCAACCGGTGCGTCGGTAGGTGCAGTAGGCGGCGCCATCGTCGACCGCAATAATCCGGCGCGGGGCGCCATCATTGGTGGTGCCCTCCTGGGCGGCATCGGTGCCATTGCCGACGAACACGACCGCCAAGGTCGAGAAGACGCCTGGCGCCGCGATCAGGAGCTGCGCCGCTGGCAGCACTATTGCCAGCACAACTGGCGCCGGGACTACCGTTGCCGCTACTGACAGTCCCTCCGCCCTTTCATCAACCACAAGTTGCGCGGGCAAACGCATTGGCGGCGCGCGCGTCACTGACAGTCCCTCCACCCTTTCATCAACCACAAGAAACCACAAGAAGGAAAGCGAATGACAGCAGATCAAAACCAATCGGCCACCCTAAGCGGTGACGAAACCTCCATCGCCTTTAAGGTTCCGGTGAGCCGCGCCGGCATCCGCGATGATGTGAAGGTGATCGCAGTTCACCGCGCGTGGCACGCTGCCGCCATTCACCTGGCCCATCACCATCTCGAGCACTACCAGTCCTATGGGAATGGCCCGGCGTTGAACCATGAGGAGCTCGAAGGGCTCCTCGCGGAAGTCACGAGTAGCGCCGGCGCCGACATGGACATCGCCCGTCATGTCGCCCACGAGTTGGCGATGCACGTTCTGGCCGAGCTGATCCACGGCGGGCAGCCGGTCGCGGTTCTGGTCGTGATGTGCGACGCCAAGCCGGATCCGGAGCATCCCGAGCTGCTGCTCGAACTGCTTCGTCAGCGCTGAGCCTGTCGGGCGCTCACCTGAGCACGCGATAGACTGAGCTCATTGCGGCACCCAGGGAGAGACTCCCCGGGTGCCGTTCTTCTGCTTTCCTGTTCCCAATCAATTTTTCAAGGAGCAATTATGCTGCGCCTGCTAGTTGTTTTGCTGTTGGTCTGCATCTCCACATTCCCTGCCGCCGGTTCTCACATTAGCGATGTGCCGCAAGGCTCGACCGGGCTGGCGAGCGACGGCGCCGTTGTCGTCGCCGAGGAGGGTGCGGTGGTCTACGCCCGCAAGGGCAGCAACGTTCAATACTGGCCCGGCTCCACGCTCATTCCTCGCGCGCAAGCTCAGCACATACCGGATTGCCGGACAGCAACAGTAACGGCAACTGGTGCGCAACACGAATTGCGAGTGTTGAGCGGCGCCGAAGCCTGCACCGAGGGTGATACCGCCGTCGTCGCTCTCTTCGGCTCGAAGGTCGTTTACGACCCCGATGTGCCGCTCATCCGTCGGCCCGTAGTGCGTCCTTAGCGCCTGCACCCTTTCACATCTCCAAAGTTGATGGATTGCCAATGCGCTACTTCAGGCGTGGTTTAAGGCGCAGTCTCTACGGCCGGCCGTCCTTGAAGGGCGGCATCACCGCAAAAGAGGCGGCAAGCGTTCGCCACA
>DATNRC010000363.1:0-2959 GCA_036703705.1 Candidatus Obscuribacterales bacterium | reverse complement strand
TGGGGCCCGATAATATCTGATGCCCATGACATGACGAGCAGAGCTCTGTCGGGGCGTGCCGGTCCCTTGTAGCTGTCCATGGGCAGCTCCATCAACTCGCCGAGAATCTGCGCCAGCGGCTTTGAATAAGGACTGTAGTATTCCACTGCCTCGATCTCCGTGCGCAAGCCTTCCAGCACTCCTTTGAGCACGGCCAGAGTGGCGGCAATGGATTGATAGTCCTCACGCCCTGCCGGAGGTTTCGGATTGATCATAATCGAGCCATAGAGAATGTACAGCCAGTCGCGCAATGACAGCTGCGTCTTCGACTTGAGCGTGTCCAGGCGCCGGAGGACAACCGCCCGGTGGGCCAGCTCTTTTTTCTCCTCGTCGCTGTGCGCCAATTTCTCGAGCCGCTTCAAAAGATCGCGTGCCTCCTGCGAACGCCGGGTCATAGTCAGACAGACAGCAAGATTCAAGCAAGTATCGAAGTCTTCCTGAAGCTTGGCCGCTTGCTCGAAGTAAGGGATTGCTTTTTGAAAGCGCCCCAAGGACATCAAGGAAAATCCAAGCTCATAGTTGATTACAGGCTCGTCAGGCAAGAGGTTCACAGCCCGGTTCAACAGCATGGCGGCGAGCTCGTGTTGCCTTATATCAATAAGACCATAGCCTGCTTCAAACAGCTCTTGAGGAGAACCTTTATCGTCGGCACCACTTATAGTGGCATCTTGCTTTTCGCTGCTGCCATTGATGAGCTTCTCGGACAGTTTCTCCAATTTTGTGGAAAGCTCTCCGCGCCCGGCTTCCGACATTAATTGAGAAAACAGAAGCGCCGCTTGCGGGTCTGCCGGATTGTTCAACCAATACGTCTTGAGGACGGAGAGGCATTCTTCCAGTCTGCCGTCAGCCAGGAGCTCACGAGCTCTGACGAGCGCTTCGTCTTCTTTTTGATTGGAGCCCGTCTCTTCGCTCACGGCAACCTCGCGCTCTTCCTGGCGAACGCTAATAAGAGCGGCTCAATGTTTGAGCCAGCTCTTCGGCATGATAAGAGCTTCTAACGAGAGGTCCGGAGTGCACCATTGAAAATCCGAGCGACCAGGCGTATTTGCCAAGCTCATCGAATTCCTCAGGCGTTACGTAACGCTTCACTGGCAGCTGATCGCGTGTCGGTCTGAGGTATTGGCCTAAGGTAAGAAAATCGCAGCCATGCTCTTTCAAATCCGCCATTACCGCTTTAACTTCATCTACTTCTTCGCCAAGACCCAGCATGAGGCCTGATTTCGTGGGGATGTCCCGGCGAATCTCTTTTGCCATGGCCAAAACCTCAAGCGAACGAACGTACTTGGAACCAGGTCGCACTCGACGATAGAGGCGCGGCACTGTCTCAATGTTGTGATTGAACACAACCGGATCGGCTGCTAGCACTGTTTCGATACACTCCCTACGCCCCTGAAAATCGGGCGTAAGCACTTCGACCTGAACATCGGGAATAGCTTCCTTGAGCGCGGCAATCGTGGCCGCGAAATGGCCGGCGCCCTGATCGGGCAAATCATCACGGTTGACCGAAGTCAATACTACGTGGCGCAAACCCATGCGTCTTGACGCTTCGGCAATGCGCAAAGGTTCATCAGCTTCAAGCGGTCCCGGCAGCCCTTTGTTGACGGAGCAGAATTTGCAGGTGCGCGTGCAAAGCGGACCCATGAGCAAAAACGTGGCGGTGCCTTTTGCCCAGCATTCGCCTTTGTTTGGACAGCGACCACTCTCGCAAATCGTATTCAGGCGATTCTCCTTGAGAATGAGCCTGGTACTGCGGTTTTCTTCCGTATTGAGCACACTGCGGCGCACCCACTCAGGCAAGCGCTGTGCTTCATTTGGCTCTTCTATGGCCGTGGCCGCGTTGGCTTTGTCTTTTGCGCCGTCAGGACAGTGGTTGTTGCTCGCCGCGTCTTGCATTATTCTTTCCGCAATTTTTTTCTGTGCGTGATGATTTTACGACACCTGAACTTTCAAGGTGCCAACCTTTTGAGCTTCAGGTCATTAACCCCGGCCTTTCATGACACTTTCTTTGAGACTCTGTCTTAAAAGGCAGACTTCCGTCCCCGTCGTCGTTTAAGAAATTGAAATGGCGAAAAAGCATGTTTTACAAGACAACGCTCGGTTTTTTGCCGCCTTGTTGAAGCTCGGCCGCTTGTTCACTTTTGGGCACAATTCAAGACTGTCTCACTAATTGTAGGTATCATCAAAGAGAATCTCACCGGCAGGCACGCAGCTTTAACGAGCTGGCGGCTAAGGAGTGACAATCGTGACTACGTCCAAACGAAAGACAATCATTGCTGGCAACTGGAAAATGCACAAGACGCGCGCGGAAGCTCGGGAGCTTGCCAAGGCGATTGTTGATGGCGTGAAAGGCGAGAAGGACCTGCCGGAAGTCGTGCTTGTGCCGCCCTTTACGAGCATTCCGGAGGTGCTCCAGGTGACGTCTGGAACCTCAGTCCAGGTTGGCGCCCAAAACATGGACTGGCGGGACAGCGGTGCCTTTACGGGGGAGATAGCGCCGCCAATGCTGACGGAGCTTGGCGTCAAGTACGTTCTCATCGGACATTCCGAGCGCAGGCAGTTCTTCGGCGAGACCAATGCCACCGTGAATCAGCGCCTGAAAGCGGCGCTCAAGCACGGATTGATTCCTATAGTCTGTGTCGGTGAGTCACTCGATGAGCGTGAAGAAGGGCTGACGGATTCAGTCGTGCGCAGACAAGTCGGGGCCGCACTTTCTGAGATAGAGCCCGGGGCCCTGGAAAGCATCATCATCGCTTATGAGCCTGTGTGGGCAATCGGTACAGGCAAGGTTTGCGAAGCGAAAGAAGCCGGCCGCGTGGCGGCTGTCATTCGCGCCACGGTGACAGATCTTTATGCCGGCGCTGAGATGAAAGGCGGGCAAAAGCCCGGCGCCGGCAATAGCGTGCCCATCCTTTACGGCGGC
>DATNRC010000362.1:0-8828 GCA_036703705.1 Candidatus Obscuribacterales bacterium | reverse complement strand
TCAACTCATCAGCATTCCTCACGTCCGGCCAGCATTCGATTTTCACCTGCTCGATCGCTCTTGGATCTAAACGTCCGACATCGGCACTCACCTGAGGGGGGAGGACCCGTCTCAATTCCACCGCACGGGCGCGCCTTTCCTCCAGCGGTGCATCATCGAGATAGGCATAGGGATTGGCGTTTAGAATCTCATGGCAAAACTGCGACGGCACAGGCGTGTCGACGGAAAGAACTGTGATGGCACCGGATTTGATGCCGGCGAGAATCTCCTTCAGTCCGTCGAGATCCATGGCCTCGGTGAGCGCGTCTTTCAAGCTCTCGGCGACAAGCGGATGGTCAGGAACCTCAATATCGCCGACGACGTTATCCTGGCAGGCGGCTGCCTGGGGAAAGACGGCCGCCAGAAGATCGTCCGCGCGCATTCTTTGAATTTGCGGCGGCACTTTTTGACCGCCCTGATAGCGCAACAGGGCCAAAGATCTGTTGGCGTCCCAGCGAAAGCGGGTGGCGAATATCGGCGATTGCAAGACTGCCTGCCGCAAGACGTCTTCTACTGTGTCCACGCTCAAGAATCGGAAAACATCGCTGAGCGGAAAGCTGTGCTGCTCAGTCAATGAGATGTTGATGCCATTATCGGTGGCGGCAGCCTGGAGCTCGAGATTGAAACTCTTGCAAAATCTCTTCCTGAGCGCAAGGCCCCAGGCTTTATTTATTCGCCCGCCGATGGGCGCGTGGATCACCAGCTGCATGCCCCCGGCCTCATCGAAGAAGCGCTCGGCAATGAGCGTGTTTCCGGTCGGCACGGCGCCCAGAACGGCTCTGCCCTCGAGAATATAATTGACGGCCTGCTCGGCGGCGACCTCAGTCAGCCCGCAATTTGCCATCAGCCAGTCGATGGCCGGCCGCAATTCCGGATCGACAGGCTTTCGCCCGTCCTCGCTTCCATCCGCGTCTGGCGCCCCATTTGCCGTTTTTGCCGGCGCGTGCGGTATCAAGCTGCTTATCATGGCCCGCACATCGGCAACGTGCGCCGACAATTCTCGGGTTCGTGCCGGGGCTTCGCCTCGCCAAAACGGAATATTGGGAGGCGCGCCGTTGGCGTCTTTCACCCACATGCGCCCGGATCTACTCTCGACGCTCCTTATCATCCAGGACGTGCTGCCCAACAGCATTACATCACCGCGCATGCTCTCGACGGCAAAATCCTCGTCCACTGTTCCCACCGTAACGCCATCCGGCTCGGTAAGGACAGTGTACAGCGCCGTCTCCGGGATGGCGCCACCATTGGTGATAGCTGCCAGACGGCTCCCCCGGCGAGCCTTGAGCACGCCGTTTACTCTGTCCCTGTGCAGATAGGCTCCAAACCGCCCGCGTGAAGCTGCGATCCCTTCGGAGAGAACTTCGATGATCGAGTTGAATTGCTCTCTTGTCAAATTTCGGTAAGGATACGCCTTTCTGGCGAGCTCGAACAGATCGTCCTCCTTCCAGTCCCCGGTGGAGCAAGCCGCCACTATCTGCTGGGCAAGAACGTCAAGAGGGCATTCGGGGACGATGAGCTTGTCGAGATCGCTTTCATTTATCGCCTTCACCAGCGCCGCGCATTCTATGAGGTCATCGCGGGTGGTGGCAAAAATGCGTCCCTTGGGAATGGCTCCTCGCCAGTGACCGGCTCGACCAATCCGCTGCAGAGCAACGGCTATCGAGCGCGGCGAGCTTATCTGCACGACAAGATCGACAGCGCCCACATCAATGCCCAGTTCGAGAGAAGCTGTGGCCACAAGAGCCTTCAGCTCACCGGCCTTCAACCGGGCTTCAGCTTCGTGCCTTATTTTGCGGGAAAGACTTCCGTGGTGGGCAAGCACGACATCCTCGCCCAGCCGCTCGGCGAGGTAATGAGCAACGCGCTCAGCCAAGCGGCGAGTGTTGACGAAAACAAGTGTCGAGCGATGCTCGCTCACAAGCTGAGCAATGCGATCGTATATCTCCTCCCACATGTCGCCGGAAAGGACCGGCCCGAGCTCCGTTGCCGGAGTCTCGATTTGCATGTCCAGATTACGCTTGTGCCCGACATTGACGAGCGCCGGCAAAGGACGGGAGCTGCCCACGAGAAAATGGGCCACCGTATCGAGCGGCTTCTGGGTAGCGGAAAGACCAATGCGCACCGGCGGCCGCCAGGCCATGGCCGCCAGGCGTTCGAGCGACAAGGTCAGATGCGAGCCCCGCTTGTCGTCGGCCATGGCGTGGATTTCATCAACGATGACGGTCTCGACATCTTTGAGGATTTTTCTTGACCCCTCGGCAGTAAGCAATATGTAGAGGGATTCGGGAGTGGTGACAAGGATATGAGGCGGACGTTTGAGCATCGCTCTCCTGTCTGCCTCCAGAGTGTCGCCTGTGCGCACCTTGGTGCGGATCTCCGGCATGGAAATGCCTTTTTTCTCCGCCAGCTTGAGAATTTCTCGGAGCGGCACCTGGAGATTTTTCTCTACGTCGTTGCTCAGAGCTTTCAATGGCGATACGTAAAGGACCTCGGTGGCGTCCTTAAGAGTCCCGTCAAGAGCTCTTCTCACAAGTCGATCGATAAAGACCAGGAAAGCAGCCAATGTCTTTCCTGAGCCGGTGGGCGCGGAGATGAGAGTGCTTTTGCCGGCGATGATGCTGGGCCAGCCCTCACGCTGCGGCTCGGTGGCGCTGCCGAAGCGGCTTATAAACCACTCGGCAACGAGGGGATGCGCCCAGGCAAGACCGTCCGGAATATTCGGCTCAGCATTAATATTGCTAACATTCTCCATGCCCTTAATAGTAACCGCTCGAGAATCTTTGGGGACTGCTTGGACATTGATGGCTGGACTTGTGCTCAGGTTTGCCTTATTTTTGTCTCTTGCGACGGACTACAATTTTGTGAACCCCAAGTAAGCCCAACCATTTAAGGATCATGACCCAGAGCCTCGACGACTTAAGACTGGCGGCAGAAAAAGCGGAACAGGAGGGAAACTACCCCGAGGCGGCACGCCTCTGGGGCGCAGCCCTTAAAGAGGCCGAGCGCTTTGGCGCCAAAGATCCGCGTGTCACCGCCTGTATGACGAAATTGGGCGAAGCCCTGCAGGCGCAAGAAAAGTTTGGCGAGGCGGAGAAGGTGTTCCAAAACGTCATCTCGCTGAAGACGCATGCCTTCGGCCCCGAGCATATGGAAGTAGCCCAGGCCATGAATTTGCTTGCCGGGCTTTATTATGAGCAATCGCTTTTCGACAAGGCCGAGCCTCTGTGCCGCAAAATTCTTGGCATATACGAGCGGGCGTTGGGCAAAGAGCATCTTGATGTAGCAACCATTGCCACGAATCTGGCCATGCTTTACCACAGCCAGGGCAATTTCGATCAAGCCGAGCCTCTCTATAAGCGGGCGCTGGCCACCAGGCAGAAGCTTCTTGGCTACGGGCACCCGGATGTCATTGTTATTTTGGAAAATTATGCTAGCCTCTTGCAGGAGACCAACCGCCCGGAAGAGGCGGAATACATGCGCACGTGCGTGATGGGGCGCGTTTCCGGGCGTTTGCGCTCCACGCTGCACGGCATGCCTTCCATGGAGCCGCCCTCCTAATTTCTCGGACGGGCGAGTGATAATGATCACTAATATCACTATCAGGTCGTGCCATAACTATCCAAGCAGGAAATCAATGAGAAACAAAGCAGCAGGGTTAGCTCTGTTATTGGCTTTTGGGATGCTTTCGCCGGTAAGCCAGCCCGCTTTATCCGTGACGCCAATCCATGCCCATCCGTCCATTAACATCCCCATGACGGTGTGGGCGGACAAAACGGTCGAACCAAGGGCCGTTTTGCTTTGCATACACGGACTGGGATTGCACAAAGGCAATTACGCCAACTTCGGCAAGCGCATGGCATCGGAAGGCATCATCACTTACGCCATGGACGCGCGTGGTTTTGGCGAATGGCAGAAGTACAAGGAATATTCCAAAATCGACCCTGACGGCACATTGAAAGATGCGGGGGCGATTCTCGAGGCAATTCACGCCAAATATCCCAAACTGCCCGTCATCGTGCTTGGCGAATCGATGGGCGGCGCGCTCGCTCTTCAGACTGTGGCTAAGTATCAGGACAAGGTCAACGGCCTCATTTGCTCCGTGCCCTCGGCCGATCGCTTTCGCCAGGGAGACAATGAGTTGCATGTGGCCCTCAATGCTTTTTTCCGCGGTTTTGACGCTCCTATAAATGTAGGCAAAGTGGTCGTCAAACGCTCGACTAAAAAACAAGAAGTCCGCGATGAATGGCAAAACGACCCGCTTTCGCGCTCGATATTTACAGTGAGAGAATTGATGAAGTTTCAGTCTTTCATGAAAAAGAACATTGAAATGGCGCACATGATTGATAAAGTGCCGGTTCTTTTCGTGCAAGGCGGTCAGGACAATCTCGTCATTCCTGCAGGAACGCTTGCCCTAAAAAATGCCCTTAACACACCAAACAAGCAGTTTGTGCTCAGCGGTAGCTCCGAGCATTTGATTTTCGAGGTCGGGCAGTTCAATGAGAAGGTTTTGGGATTCGTTCTCAGCTGGATCAACAACAACGTCACCCCGTTGCCTGATTCCAAGCTGGCAAGCGCCGGTCCGTCAACGGTCGCCTCGATAAAAGACGACCAATCAACTGCCGAGACAGGCATCGCATTGAAGAAAGATGACAGCGTCACACCGCCTGTCGCTGACGGCTCAGCTCCTCAAACCACCGGCACTGCCCAGAAGCCGGCCGCTCAAGACACAATCGCCATGGCTGTCCCCGGAGCAAGCCAGCCGGCTCCTGCCAAAACAGCAAGCATCTCCTATTGGATCGAGCTCCTGCGCGACGGCAAGAAATATCGCTGCAACAGCCGCATGCAATTCCGTTCCGGAGACAAAATTCGTTTTCATGTCATACCGGAAAGCGATGGTTATGCTTACGTCGTCCTCAAGCAAGGCACCTCCGGCAAGAGTGCAGTTCTCTTTCCCGAGGAGGGAAACAACAATTTGCTCCATGCGGGAATGGATTACCCGCTGCCTTACGAAAGCTGGCTTGCTTTCGATCGCAACCCCGGCATCGAAAAGCTGAGCCTGGTGTTTTCTCGCAACAGAGTGGACACGAATGCATTCAACCGCGTGGAAGTGGCTTACATAGGCGAATCGGGAGCGAAGGACATTGTCCCTACCCGCATGAAGCTGTCCTGGGATCCGGAAGCTCCGGCCATCATTTCCGCTGACACAGCCGAAACGACGCGCATAGCGCACAAGGAAAGATTGCGAAGCAATCTCACAAAACTGGTTTGTTTGGATCCAGGTGTGCTGGCCGTCGATATCGCGCTTGCCCATCACTAAATAAAGAGGATTGACAATGGCTTATCAGTCGAGCTTTTCCTTTCCCATGAGAAACCTCATCAAACTGGCGGTGGCATTTCTTTCGACAATGTTTGTCATTCCCCCTTTGTTGGCTCAGGACAGTGAGACGAAGCCTCACGGTCCGGCGCCAGGGCTTGAGTGGACAACGATGCAGGACATCAATCCCAATGCCCCGGGCAAGAATCGCCCGATAAAACAAAAATGGGCGGTGGTGATTGGACTCTCCAATTTCCAGGAGCAGCGTCTGGCCAGCGACGATTTGCCCATGAGCAAAGCAGCACGGGAGTTTTACGACTATCTGGTCGATCCCAAAGGGGGGCGCTTTGCCAAAGAGCACGTGCGCCTGCTTCTCAATCACAGCGCCACACGCAACAACATCATAAGCTCGCTGGGGGAGAAGTGGCTGGGCACACTGGCAGGACCCGACGATCTGGTTGTCGTCTTCATTGCCACGGAAGCCTTCCCCATGATTGAGGGCGGTGCCTATCTGGCCGCCTATGATTGCGCTTTGAACAACGTCTATCAAACCTGCCTTTCGATGGAAGATTTGATGGGCACGCTCAAGAAAAACGTGAAATCGGATCGCATCGTGCTCGTTCTGGAATCCAAATACAGCGGCGCCGCCCAATTGGAATCGGGCGCCAAGGCGCTCTTCCACGGCTATAACATCGATCTGGAAAAGATTTTGCTGGGCAAAGGGAACATCATTCTCTCCTCGAGCAGACCAAATGAAGAGACCTGGGGGAACGATTTCTCAAACAGCCTTGTGGCTGCGCTCAGGGAGAACGATGGTTTAATTCCGCTCGGTGAGGCATTTGCCAAAGCAAAACAAGCAACGGAGTACAAGACAGCCCACTTCAGCAGAGGAGGAAAGAGACAAACTCCCGTCATGAAATCGAACTGGACGGGCAACGATCTCGTCATTGGCACGCCGCCAATCGAGCAAGTGAGCGACATTCCGCAGAACGTCAATTCCTTCCTCTCCGCCGAGGGGCATTACCTGAAAGCCAATCAAGCAGTGGTGGCCGGCGATCTCGATAAAGCAATCGAAGAGTACAAGCAAGCCCTTGCCAAAGATCCGACTTATGCAGACGTTTTGAGCGATTATGGAACGGTTATGGGTTATCGCGGCAACTGGCAAGAGGCTAAGGATTTGTTCAAACGCGCCTGCCAGGCTAAACCAAACGATTCGCTCTTTCGCTACAACTATGCTCGCTCCCTGCAAAAACTCGGCATGACGGAAGCCTACGTGGCTGAGCTGAAAACCGCCTATCGCTTGAATCCAAAGGACAAGGATGTTTTGCTCGCGCTTTCGGATGCTTCGCGCAGACAAGGAGACGAGACGGGCGCCATTCGCTATCTGCAGGAGGCTTTGAAACTCTATCCTGCATCGGCCGAATTGCACAATTCACTGAGCGTGGCTCTCTTCAATGCCGGCGCGCTGACCGAGGCAATCGATCATGCTCGGCAGGCCGTCCAGCTCAATCCCAAGCTGACAGCAGCCCATATAAATCTCGGCTCGACATTATTGAGCGAAGGCGATGCAAAAAGTGCCGCCGATGCCTATCGAGAGGCGGTTTCCGTGGCACCGGCCGATCCGGAGGCGCATTACGGACTGAGCAAGGCGCTGGAACAGGTCGGTGACATCCCGGGCGCAAGAAACGAGCTCTCGAAATTTCTTGAGCTTTGTAAACCAACGGATTCCCGTTTGGAGTCAGCCAAGAAGCACCTTTCTGAACTAAAGCGTTAGCGGAAGGCAAAATTCGGGATTATCTCTATTGGAAGCTTGTGAGCGGTGGTTCCATATATTCTCGAGCGGGCTGGCGGGCCGCTCCGCGCAATGTCCAGGCTCTCTAAGAGCAGGACCGGCCGCATTTGGCAATCGGCACTTCGCACAAACATTGGAGGCTTTCAGACCATGAAGTGGTGCCCTAGTTGCGAAAGATCAGTGAACACAATGAATCAAACGTGCCCGCGTGACGGCACTTTCCTCGTCAACGCACCGGAAGGGCACGGCCAATTGCCTGCGCTCGGAACCACAATCGCAAGCTACAAATTGGTAGCAGGACCAGTCCTGGGAAGCAAGACGGCAATGTACAAAGCGGCGCACACCTCAATGCCCCGCACAGTCGTCTTTCGCATGTTGCTGCCCAAATTTACTCCTGCAGCCGATATTGTCGCCAGATTTCACTCCGAGGCGAAGTTGACCACTCTCATCAATCATGCATATGTGGTAAGCATTTTTGATGTCGGCGTCACGCCTGATGGCAATCCGTATTGCATTGAGGACTACTTTGACGGTCTGCCCTTCGATCAATATCTGAAGCGCCCGAGCACCGATATCAATTCAATGATTGAAATGTTCTCAAAGATTGCTGAGGCGCTCAATCAAATGCATCAAAAAGGCATTGTTCATCTTGCTCTCAAACCCAGTCATATCATAGTGGTGCCAGGCACGGACGGAAAAAAAGAGCCGAGGCTGATTGATTTTTACCAGGCAGAGATCATCAACCAGGCACGCTCGCCAGTACAGGATCTTCCTTCAGTCTTCCGGGATTACGGTTTTCCATCGCCTGAGTTTCTTTCCGGCAAGAGCCTCGACGGTCGTTCCGACATTTATTCGCTCGGCTGCTTGATGTACAAATCGCTTACCGGGCAGGCACCTTTTACCGGTCGCGATGCCGAAGAGCTGAAGCGCAAACATCTCGAGGAAAGACCGCGGCGCCTCAACGACTGCTCGCCGGACAGGCAGTTTCCGTCCATTCTCAACAATTGCATAATGACAGCGCTGGAGAAAGATCCGGCAAATCGCTTTACGACAGCGGAAGAGCTGAAGCGCGAGCTCATGATGATCACGCCGACGATACTGCGCCAGGATTGAGAGCAAGCTTACTCCTCGTCCGGGAATTTGATGGACACTGCCACCATTTCCCCGTATTCACCAGGAATGGTGGTCACCCTGAGATCAATCTCGTTGTTTGCCAATATTGCGTGCAGCCGCTTGTCTTGCGGTTTTTCCATCTCATCAATATCCAGTCCGGCAATTGACTTGAAGCAGGCAACCAATTCTTTGTGGATGTTCTTTTCCAGTTGCGAGGATTCAATCAGCTCGTGCTCTATCCAGAAGCGCAGCTCAAGATCTGTTTCCGTAGGCTCGATATGCACGTGCGTATAGCCCTTTTCCGCCGCCTTTCGGATCATCTCGTTTGCCAGGGCAAGCAGTGTAGCGTCAAGCGCTCTGGTCGCCATTTCCACGAAGTTGACGTCGTCGTCGACGGCTTGCTCCTTGGGAGGCGGCTCCTCAACGACTTCTTCGTAGTCGCTCTCTTCTTCAGGGGCAGGTTCTGGTTCTGGCTCAGGCTCAGGGGTTGCTGTTGGAGGCGGGGGCGGAAATTGAACCGGTTTGACTCCCAGTGGCGGCGGCGGCAACGGCGGCCGTTCGAGAGCCGTC
>DATNRC010000361.1:0-3971 GCA_036703705.1 Candidatus Obscuribacterales bacterium | reverse complement strand
AGTCCATTGGCTCGCTGTCTCAGGAGCAGTCGCAAGGCGTGAAGTCACAGCCCCATCAGGGGGGCGGAGCGATTGCCGTGCCACCAGGACCGGTGCCGCCGCCAATCGGCCACCCGCCTTATCCTGACGGCTCGCCGTGCGTGGGCACTCCTAAGGATCCCACGCGTTTCCCGGACAAGTCGTCGAACCCATGTGACGGCAAACCGGTGAAAGCAGAGCCGCCTGGTCCGATGTCCTTGCCGATTGGCTATCCGCCTTATCCTGACGGCAGCCCCTGTGTGGGAACGCCCAAGGATCCGACGCGATTCCCGGACAGGGTCTCCAATCCGTGCATGGGCACAAGCAGGCTGGAGCCCGGCCCGCACGAAAAGCTGATTTTCCGCCGCTTGCAACCACGCTAGTCTCAAGTCGAAGCGCCTCAGGCGGCTCAATGCCTGGGGCGCTTTCTTCTGCGAGCGAAAAGGAACACCCAATTGAAAACTCTCCTACTGATCGGCCAGGCTTTCGGCTTCGCTTTCGCGGCGACAGCCGTGGTTCTTGCAGCCACACTGGTGGCATCGCTTTTCGTTCTGTCCGGTTTTGTCGCCGGCGCCTATCTGACCGGCAACGCCTTTGTCGCCCTTGCCGGCGCCGTCACGACCACCATGGCCGGCGTCTGGCTGACCAACAAAGTTTTCCCGAGCTGAGCGCCGGTCAGTCTGCTCTTTCCCCGCGCTTTTGGGCGCTTGACTGCGGCAATCGTTAGCGACGAGCGCGAGCAAGAATTCGACGGACGCGCGGCAGATAAGCTGATCTAGCCTGTCGATTCGCTTTGAAAAGCTTAGCAACTTCTGGAAAAGCCGGAATACGTTTCTCCGATTCCGGCTCTTCCTTTTGGTCTGGCGTGAACTAGGAAATATAGTATCACTTTTTTTGCCTTCATTGACCCGAGTTTTCGCGGTTTGCATCTTTTCAACGGCAAAAACCGCATACAAAGCTGACTTATCTGCGATGCTGATCGCAAGGGGCGAAAATATGTCAAAATTTCTGGCACAAATATGAGCAAGACATGGGGAGCAATCTATGTCCAAGTTGGCACTTATTCGCGACGAGCGTTTTCGAGAGCACCGCACTCCCGACCTTCATCCCGAGTCGCCGCAACGGTTGCAGGCAATCGACAAGGCATACTTCACCAGCACACTCGAAGGTCACGTCAAAGAGCTTGCACCGCGAGTGGCTTCAGAAGACGAAATTGCGGTCATTCACAATGCCGGCTACATCGAAGAATTGAATAAAGATGCTCAGGCAGCAGAAAGGGAAGATAAATTCATCCAGCTTGATCCTGACACTTTCATGAGCGCGAAAACTTATGACCTGGCAAAATTGGCTGTTGGAGCAGGTCTTGTAGGGATTGACTCAGTTCTCGAGGGGCAAGCCGCGAGCGCTTTCGTGGCGGTCAGGCCGCCAGGTCATCACGCTCTTGTTGATAGAGCGATGGGATTTTGCTTCTTCAACAATATCGCGGTTGCGGCGCGATATGCACAGCAGAAGGGCAAGCTGACGCGCGTTTTGATCGTTGATTGGGATGTTCACCACGGCAACGGCACCCAGGACATCTTTTACGATGATCCTTCCGTTTGTTTCGTTTCCTTCCATCAATACCCGTTTTGGCCGCCCGATTCCGGATGGTATACGGAAGACGGCAGAGGTGAAGGCAAGGGATACAACATCAATATTCCCTTGCCGGCAGGAACTGGAGATCGCGGCTATCTATCTGCCTTCGAGCAAGTCGTAGAACCGATTTGCATGGAGTTTAAGCCGGAATTGATACTCTTATCTGCGGGTTATGATGCGCATGAGCTTGATCCGCTCGGGCAGCAGAGGATTTCCACTCACGGTTTCGCGCAATTGTCCCAGCGCCTCCTCAACCTGGCGCATGAAAACAATGCCAGACTCGTTTGTTTCCTCGAAGGAGGATACAACGTCAAATCCTTGTCGGAATCTGCTGTGGCGACGATGTCCGTGCTCGACGCGGATAGTAAAGGGACGAAGCTTCCGGAGGCAATTGCCGAACAAAAGGCGATTGCAAAAGGAGCTGAGCACTTATTGTCCGATCGCAATTCCAAGCTCGTTGATGAGCGCATTGCCGAGGTGCGCCGGCATTTCAGCAAATACTGGAAGACACTGCAAAGGACGTAATCACTCACAGAGCTTCGAGATGCCGAAGTCAACCGCCCGCTTAGCTGCGCTAGGTGCGAAGGGCGGACTTTTCCGGCCCCGCTTGCATTTGCGCATGATTCGCCATTCGCAAAACTAAGGCATGTCAAGAGGATGTGATTGGTGAATCGCCGCCTGTGTGGGCGTTCTGGGGTTCTCTTGGAAACCGCATATGGTGGCAGGCCCTGAATCGGCGGCTATCTGTCCCAGAAGCAACTCACTCATGCAATTGCTTGCGCACATTGTGGCCGCTAATCTATAGCGTCTTTGATTTTTTTCCTCTTCAATCACTCATTCTCAATCGACACTCGAGCCAAGTGTAGGTAACGGATTTTCAGGAACGACTCATCGCCTGTGCGGTGGATCTTGTTCCTTGTCGTGAAATCCTTCCGAATCTTAGCTCCTGCTCACTGTTTTGGTGCCAGCGCACTGAACATGGCGGCGGAAATTCTGGCCGTTGCCAAACATAGTTGCGAGCAGCAAACAGAATAGGAGGGAGCCCATATGGAAGGCTCACTTAATCTGTGTCAGGCCGGCACCGGTCAAGAACAAGACTGGCAGAGCCTGTACGACACTGCTTTTCCCGCGACCGAGCGCACTCCCAAAGAGGAGCTGCTCAAGCTACTCGCGGCGGGCTCGATTTTGCTGCACAGGACAACCAACAAGAACAACGAGCTCCTGTGTTTCAGCATTGTCTACCCGATGAGTAATTTCGCCCTGCTCTCGTATATCGCCACCGACCAATCCAAGCGTTCTTCCGGAGTCGGCTCCAAGCACATGAAAAAGCTTGTGGAGCTGCTCAAGCAGAAGTATCCGAGCTATCTTGGACTTGTGCTCGAAATCGAATCGACTAAGCAGCCCGGACTCGATGCGCAGGAGAAGCAGTCGCGTCAACGGCGGCTTGCCTTCTACCAGAGGCTCCGCGCCAAGCGGCTCTGCAAGACCTATGTCTGGCCGAGCTATTCGCAGAAGGGCAGCTATCATCTGGCAGAACTGCTGTGGATCGACTTCGACCCGCAGACCATCGATGATGACAACCTCCCCGGAATCATCCGCGAGCTTTACCAGAAGGGTTACGGCGCTGCTGCCGACGATCCGATTTTGGAGCTCGTGATCAATCAGTTCACTTGCGCGGATAAGCAATCGGCGGGCAAGAAGGTGACTTCTCTCTGCCAACCTGAGCTGACTCCGGCAAAGACTGATGACAAATCGAAGGCTGAGAATCCGCCCAAGACGGACGGCAAGCCGGAGGCTGAGAATCCGCCCAAGACGGACGGCAAGCCGGAGTCCGAGAATCCGCCCAAGACGGACGGCAAGCCGGAGGCCGAGAATCCGCCCAAGACGGATGCGGATGTGGTGGCGCCAGTAGTGTCCGAACCTGGTTCTGGTGAGTCAGCCTCAGCACAAGAGCAAGGAAAGGACGCGAAGTGAGAAACCTCATCGAGAGCGGAGGAGGGAGCGGAGTGCAAATTGATACCTAACCAAATACGGTATCAGACCTCCGCTCCCTCCTATTTGAAGTTTGAGATACTACAAACAATAGTGAAACTTCAAAAATGGGACCGGGACAAGCTTTGTGGCATCTTGGTTGGGAAGTCCATGAATGGCAGGTGTGCGATAGAAAAGTTTCTTTGTCCGCCGCAAGAACATAGAATGCTAACCGCTGTGGTTTCTCCAGCATTTTCCCTGACATTTGCGTGGTACCGCTGTGCGTAGGCAAAGGCCGTTATGCTCCAAACAGCACCACTGGATTGCGGGTCTGCTTGGAGATGTTT
>DATNRC010000360.1:0-3947 GCA_036703705.1 Candidatus Obscuribacterales bacterium | reverse complement strand
ATCTTGGCAGCAAATTTGAGTCACTACATCGACGAATCAAAGCTGCTCCATACGAAAATTTGCGGTTTTGCAGCACTACAAATCCGATTCCCGACCGAAATTTAACTTGTTCGGACCTGTCAGGATGTAACTTAGGCTAGCGAGTCGAGGGTGTGTGCGATATGCCTGAAACGTTGCTCTGCGGCAAATGATTGGAGGATCTCGTTTGACTCTGGCGATCGATCATCCAATGGTTGCATCACATTAGACCATACGTTGTCGTCCGCCAAGATAAACCCCTCGTGCAGCTTGATGAGAATGGTGCCCCTTTGCTCGCAAATGTTCCAGAGAGCACGCATGTTTGCAAGGTGAATTTCTACAGATAGCCCGCGCTCGAGGGCAATATATCGACCCATCTTTAGCGCCTCTAAGTGAGCGACTAAATTGTTCTCCGCAAGCAGGAATTTCATCCAGGCAAAGGATTGCCTCGATGGAAGGGGCATCATTGAAGGGTCGCCGCCCTGATCCTTGCAGACCAATTCGATTCCATCCACTGCCGTCTCAATACCGAATCGAAGACTCGAAAGTGCTGATTTGTCGGACAGCAAATCATCCACGCCCCGCCACATTCTGCGCGAGAATCTGTCTGCTACAGCAACGACATTCTTGAGACGCACTCTCACTGGGCGTTCTGCCTTGCCATCTTCTACGATCGGAACGGCATCCAGCTTTATGCTCTTCAGGAAGTAGTATGCGTTGCGGGAAGGTGGCGGAAGATCATCGGGCTTGATGCCGCCGTTTGCGCACAATCGCTCCACCTGCTGAATTGTGGAAAGGACATGATGGCAAAAATTGCTCGCCCTGCTTGCGGGGATCCCCTGCTTAAGTTGCGCGCTTACAAGTGTAGATGCTCGTACAAGCCCTGAAATTCTCATATATTTGTCACACGCTATCCACTGTCGAAAGGGTGATGGTATCACATTCTTTGCTCATGACGAATTCGCGCGTGCTCAAAAGGTGTGAGCGGCGAATATGCTGTAGATGTCTTTTGGGAATGGCTTTATCTAAAACTTCATCAATCACATCAGGATCGGCGAGAAAGACTAGTGCGACTGTCATATCGCACTTCATCAAGACACATTGCGCTACTTTTTGCCCTGTCATTCATGATTTTGCCGCTCTGTTACTCGAGCCTCTGTGCGCCGATGATGGAAATTGATGAACTGACGAGTGCCACCTCCTTTACATGGCTATCTGTGATGGCTATAATAGACGCATGAAAGTGAGTGTAGCTGATGCGAAAAATAAGCTCCCCGAGCTGATTAAGGCGGTCGAGGCTGGTGAATCAGTAACAATTTGCCGTCGCGGTGTGCCCGTAGTTGACCTGGTGCGCACCACGGCAGGCAAGGACACAAAGCCGAAATTTGGAACCCTGAGAGGCCGCGTGATCATCAATGATCCAGATTGGTGGAAGCCCATGACTGATGATGAGGTTGACCAGTTCTTAGAAGGGCGCTGCTGAGTGCGATTGCTGCTTGACACCGTTACTTTTATCTGGGCTGTAGCTTCTCCTGAACGAATTTCCAAAAAGGCAATGGCTGCATTGAGTAACGCAGCGGGTGAAGTGAGCACAATTTCCTTATCAGAGATTGCTATCAAGCAAGCAAGAGGGAAGCTGGCATTCAGCAAGGAAGACGTGCTGAAGGGGCTTTCCGATCTTCAATTGCGCGTGCTTCCATACAGTGCAGAACATGCACTTGCTCTGTTTGACTTGCCCAGTGTTCACGGCGATCCATTCGATCGCCAGATAATTGCTCAGGCGTTGGCTGAAAACATTCCGGTTGTGACTGCCGATAGGCAGTTTCGACTTTACAGAGGACTTAAGGTCATCTGGTAGATTTCCATCTCTTTGTGAATCTACGCAATTCCTGAAAGAAGCCCCGTGCCCGGCCCCACCATACCGCATGCGGCTCGCAAAATGTGGGTAGAAGATCGAAAGGAACCCCAGATCGGGACTATTTGTTCATGTGTCCCCTGCGTACGTGGACGAAGAAAGCGAGCGAGGTAGGTAATCGTGGCAAAGATCGAACACCTCCAGGAAGGAGATGAAGAAGGCGTCAAGATTGCGAGCGCGAATGTGCCAGGTAGCGACTATCAAAAGGGCATGCAAGAGCTGGTAAACGAGCAGCAGCAAGCTCTGGAGCGGCTCAAGGCGGGTGAGCCGAGTGGTATCACGGGAGATTTCGACAAGCCGATTCTGGTGGCTGAAGGCAGGGAGGTGACGCCACAATTCAAGCTTGGCGCAACGGAGTTTGATGAGCTGGCAGATCAAAATGGAGTTGTTCCTTTCGGTGACAAATTGTCAGGGAACGCGTCGCAATCGAAGATGAAGTCCCAGGGTTACTTCTCCGCTACGCTTGGATTCGAAGGCTACATCAACGGCGGACAGGCGCATAGAGATGTGATGAATGTGAATTTGGGCGATCAGTTGGAAGTGAAAGGGCAGAAGCTCATCGAAGGCAAACAGATCCGCACCGTTTTCCCTATCAAGCATCAGCAGGTGGATGCGCACTGGAACTGGATCGACGCAACAATTCAGCTGAAGCAGAATGGCATGGTCGATATGGCTGTTAATCGTATAAGCGCCAGTGAAAAACAACCGAAATGGGATGACGATTCCCCGTGGGACCAGGTCAATTTGCATTACACTCTGCCCTACTATTCCACCCCTCAGCATGTGGCGGCCGCTGACTACTTCGGATACATGGATGGCGAAGCAAGACAGCAGCAGGAATGGATGAGGCGGACGCACTTCAGACCAGTACGCATAGATGAGCGATAGAAGAAGGGCGGTGATTCTGTCTGCCTTTCTTTTCCTGGTTTTAGGAAGCTTCGTCACTGCTTGCGCAAGTTTGAGCCGCTGGCAAACGTTTTACAGCGCAGGTGAAAAGTACAGGCTCGCAGGTGAGTACAAGCTGGCCGAAAAGGTATTCAATGATGCGCTTACGGAAGCCACTATGTTTGGTGGCGCGGGCGAGCAAATCGGCAAAACTTATTTCAGCCTCGCAGAGCTTTATCGATCGCAGGGCCGAACTGATGAAGCGGAAAAGGCTGTGCGGCAAGCTATCGATCGTTTTGTGACGTCCGAGGATGTCAGCGCTGAGCACGCACACGCCCTTCTGCTTCTTGCCGACCTGTGTTACAGCAAGAAACAGCTGAGAGAAGCGGAAGGGTATTATGCGAAAGGGATTGCCATGCTCAGCAAATTTCCCAGCGACAAAGATTTCGCGATGGCACTCTCGGTTAGCCTGTCTCAACATGGCGCTGTTTTAGGTGATCTGCGAATGTTCAAAGAGGCAGATGGAGAATTCAAACGCTCGCTTGCTGTGACGAAAAGCCTTCCGATACGGGAATTCAAGTTGTTGCAGGGCAAAATACTCTCCCGGTATGCAGCGACGGAGACCGGGGCAGGACACTTTGAAGAGGCGGAACGCTTGTTCAAACAAGCACTGTACCATGAGGAGATCTACTGGTGTCCGGCAGATCCAAATGTGGCACGTGTGATGGCTGACTATGAGAATATGTTGCGCAAAGCCGGACGCACTAAGGAGGCCGATCATCTTAAACTTCGCAGGGAAAAAATCTCGGCTTCTGTGAAAGAAAATCCTCTTGGATTGGATCCCGAAGGCAAAGACGTAAGCAAATACTACTGCCCCGGCATCGACGGACCTGCCGCGGTCGCGCGGTAATGGATGTGCCTGATGTTTCTCTTACATCCCTGTCAGCCGGCACCGCATTCAGTTCTTAGGATTAAACTTTGAGGATGCTGGTCGCTGTGCCCCGGTCTTGGGCTCATGGTTTTGTTCTTTTGAACCATCGGCGCGGATCCAGTCGCCATATAACACTTCATCCTTGGTACCGAAGTTGTAGCCGCGCCACCATCCCTCTCGAGCCATATAAACTTTTCC
>DATNRC010000359.1:0-3268 GCA_036703705.1 Candidatus Obscuribacterales bacterium | reverse complement strand
GAAGTAGTTTCCCATCTCGAGAATTTTCAATGGCTCTTTCTCCAGCCTAAGGCGGACCAATTCGCCGTCAATGCCTTGCAGCGGAAAGCGAAATGGATGAGTGCCCAGCCATTCTTTCACATCTACGCCATTCTCCTTGATGCGGTTGAGAAAAGCGACATTAGCCGGATGTTGCTCGCGCCAGTCGTGTTCTCCGCAAACGTGGGCCTTTATCAATCGCTTCAACAGACGCTTGTTGTACTCGACGTCGCACGTCAGCTGTATGGCGTTAAGCATGTAGCGATCGAGTTTGATGTTGTCGGGCAGAGGTCCGGCAATTTTCTCCAGCTGGCCGCGGTAGATCGCATGCATTGCTTCTTCCATCATTTTGAGCCGCGCATGCGTGACGGCATTATCGAGATACTTTCGGATCACGCGGACGGCGTTGATGCATGATTGTTCCCCGGGCTCTTCTGCTTGCAGCATAGTCTCGAGAGTCTGCATTCTTTTTCGGAGGTCGGCGCGTTGAGGGTTTTTTTCCAAAAGCCGCCGTATATACTCCAGCTCTCGGGCTCGCTTTTCGCGAAAGGAAAGGATCCTTTCTATGGCCTGTGGCAATTCTTCGGCGGAGGAATCAAGCATCGGTGTGCTTACAAAATTGACTATCGGTGAGCGCAAGTCGGGACTGAGTTTCAGCAAATCGCTCCATTTCGGCGGCAGGGCAGCAATAATCTTCTCTTCGCTTTCGCCGGCAGTGAAATGCAGTTCTTGCAGCGCCGCTATGGAGTTTGGGGAGAATGTTCGCGCCAGCGCGATCATCGTGATCAAGCGGTAGCAGCGCAATGGCTGTCTGGGAAGCAGAGTGGCCATAGTTGAGTGCAGATTAGGCAGTTGTTTCAAAGCCTCGATGCCTTCCTGCATGGGATCGAAGTCCCAGCCTTTATTGTGATGAACAAGGCAGGACGCCACTCTGCCGAATTGCTCCCGGTCCTCGAGGGCAAGAGCAAGAGCCAGCTTCACTCCTAATTTGAAGCTGCGGGTGAAGCCTTTTCGAAACTTCGGCTCACTCTCATAATAGGAGAACAGCCAGTCAATCCGCTTGTCTTCCGTGGAACCGCTCTGGCGAGCGATCATCAAGGCGCTTTCCAGAAGATTGGTGCAGGGACATTCGTCTGCTTTGTCGCTTTCCGTAACTGCCACCAGCTTTCTCATAAGGTCGGGCAGAATGACGAGCGATGCTTTAAGGTCTGATCTGCAATTGGGAAGCGCGCATACCGCACAATAAAGATAATGAGATTGCATTGCTTCAGTCTGCCCGCTCAAAATCTTGAGGACCGGTTCGAGGGCTTTTTCTGCAATGTCTGCGGAAGGGAAGGCTGCGATCACGTTCTTCAACAAGCGAAAGCCATACAAGGTGCGAAAATCGTTGAAACGACCGAGCATGCGCAGCATCAGCCGGCACATTTCTTTAGACTTCCACTTTTGATTGCCTATCAGATCGATCAGGTCTTGTGCTATGGCCTGTCCTACCAGCTGCGGATCTGCGAGCTGTTTCAACAGTTTCAGCATGGGGACGCAGTGCCTTTCGTATGCGTCGTCAAGGACCTTCTTCAATTTTGTTTCCAGATGAAATGGCTTTTTCCTGCCGCTCCAGATTTTCAAATGGTGGCGAACGAGAATGTCCAGATAATCGACTCTCAAATCAGGCGGCAGCCCGAGCCCATCTTCGAGCGCTCGAAAAATGGCCTCTTTCAGTGAAGTTCGCAACGGCCCCAATGTGCGCATTGCCTGCACGAAGCTGCAGAAGAGAAGGGGCGCTCTGGGTGAGGCTGTCGACAAGACATACCGGTGCAGCAATTCCTTCAGCCTTTTAAGGAAATCATCACGTTCTCTTTGCAGGCGTTTTGAATCTTGGCGCCTCTCTTCAAGACTGCGCACCGCAAGCTCGTTGCGATAGTCGAGCAAGCGATCGGCGAGCGGCTCGATGGCGGCGAGAGATTCAACAATCGACACCACTTTCGCTACCGGCACATTGCGCATGCAAAGTTGACCGATGACGTCCTGCGACAAGGCGAAATGCGAAGTCGCCTCGCGAGCAAACAAATAGCGCTTGGCGATGTCCAAACCTTCTTCATCTGCAAGTATCCGGCAGATGATGCCGGGTTGCGGCGGCAAGCCGTACTTGAGTCCCCAGTAGTAGGCGCGCTGCAGCCATCCGTTCATGTCGGCAGACAGCTTGGACCGGCCCAGATCGCGCTCGAACCTCTGAATGGCGCCGAGATTCATGAGCGTAAGGGCCCGCACAGGATGCGGCAGCGTGCTCTTTTTTGCCATGGAGAACAGCAACGGCTCGGCGTGACGGCCTGCGGACATTAGAAGGTGGCATGGAGAAAATGGAAGCTCGCTCGCGCACAATGCCTCTGCCATCAAATATGGTGCAATCTTTTCCACTATCGCCGGATCGCGCCTTTTCGCCATGTCGGCAATGCCGGCCAGCTCACCGGCCGACAGAGACCTCAACTGTTTGGCAATTTCCAATTTCTCCTGTGTTTGATTGCGCCATGACTCGGGCGCTCGCAAGAGCTGGCGGGCGACATGCCAGTGCTCTCGCGTCTTGTAAATGGCTCGCTGAGACTGGGAAATGAGTTGCGCTTCCGGAATGAATTTCTGCCCGCCGAGATCGTAAACCACCGCTCCGTCTTGCCACAGGATGAAGCCGTCCAGCCAGGACAGTTGCTTCACGATAATGCGAAGCGCCTTTACGCTGTCCGCTTTTGTTTTTGCTGATTCTCTCAATCGAGGCATGGCGCAATATACCGGCGTTTTCATTACTCCACAGTACAGCATTCTTGAAACATTTTTGCCGGCGGCTGCTGCGGCAAGATTTAATGCTTACCTGGGAAGAACCGCTATGCCCATTCCTTCGGCAATGACTGCAACTGAAACAGCGATATAGAGGACTATAAAAGGCAAGAACAGGAGCCGCGAGCGTTGAATTTTTGCGGCCTTTTCCCTCATCGTGCCGTGAGCGATCATCACTTTGTCCTGGTAGCCACGCAGGAAAAACCAGCCGCCAATTACGGGCACTAGAAGGGCGGCGCTGGCACAGGCGAGAAGCAAGAGATTGAAAAAGTCCGCCTTCCCGCGCCTGGAGATGACAATGGCGGATTCGGCGATGGGCTGTTCTTTGCCGGACTCAGGACACAAGAAGTGAGGCGGTTGGCCCGGCGAACCGACCAGGAATGTGCCCTGTGAATTTGTGCAGTTGCGGAAAAGCACACCCGCTCTG
>DATNRC010000358.1:0-3833 GCA_036703705.1 Candidatus Obscuribacterales bacterium | reverse complement strand
AAATTCTCTGTTGCGGTGAAAGAGTTCTCTTCAAATACGGATGAAGACAAGACCATGTGGATCGATGTCGATGCCTGGAATGGCTTGGGTGAGCGCGTCCTGAAGACCATCACCAAAGGCCGTGAAGTCGTGGTGAACGGCAGACTGGCGATCGCGACCTACCCCAAGGAAGTGAGCGGCGTCAAGGTGCAAATGACAAAGCCTGTAATCAAGCTGACGTCGTTCCACCTCTGTGGCAAAAAGCCGGCTGCTGATAAAGACAACTAACCGGCTCGAATCAAGAGCAATGGCAGGGGCGCATACCGTCCCTGCTAATTGTTTTTTTTGATGCTTTCCTTCCTCTAGTCGCCACTGCGCCCCAACGGCTGCGGCGTGTCTTCGCCCCGCAGCATGCCACCGGCGTCAGGTGCGGTGGCCGAATGACGCGGTACTTTGTGGGCAGTTCCACCAGCAGATCTTATCTGCGTTCTCACGCCCTTTCGATTTTACGGGGTCGGCGCCACCGCGCATCAAGCGTATCGGCGCGCATCTGGTGCACCACGCGATCACTTCCGCTTGACCCGCGGAGCCAACCCCGTGCCCCGGTTCTGAGGCGAAAACGCCGCACTTAACCGAAGGTACAAGAAATGGACGAAGATTACGGTTTGGCCCTGACCAACAATAGTAAGGCATCCTGGGCTTTCAGCCTGCCGCGCAGCAAGACTTGCATCATGGCGACAAGCGTGTGCAAGAAACTTTGCTATGGCAATGGAATTCGCTATCAGAGCGCGCCTCAGAAGGAAAAGCGAGAACGCAATTATCGGACCGTGAAATTGCTCTTGCAGAACGGAGGTCCGCCGCTACTCGCCGAGAATTTGGTGGCACTCATAGATCAGGCGCGCCCCTCAGATTGGCTGGCGGCAAGTGTTACCGGAAGAAAGACAAAGACGCCTTGGACCATCAGGATTCACGACACAGGCGACTTCGACGCCGACTCGGAATATGTTGAGGCTTGGCGGCTCGCCATGATCGAGCGGCCGCACTGCTCCTTCTGGTTCTATACCAGAAGCTTCCGGGAGCAGAGGCTCTTCGATGCGCTCACTCAACTGGCATCACTGCCGAACTGTCAGGGATGGCTGAGCATCGATTCAGAGAACTATTCGGCAGGTTTGCTCGCCTACGCTCAACACCCGGAAGTTTGGAAACTGGCTTTCCTCCAGGAAGACCAGGAATCACTGGACAAAGATCTCCTGCCTCAAGTGGCAGCAGCAGGAAAGTCAAAAGACATCGTGTCGTTTCCATACCATCGCGGCGGCTATCATGTTGAGCCAATTCATCAGTCCGGCGTGTTCACATGTCCGGCTGTTCTTGGCGTATACAAGCTGGAAGCCAATGCTAGCAACGTGCGCCCCTGCCAAGCCTGCAGTTTCTGCTTGCCGCATAAATGACGCCCGTCACTCGAAATATAGCAACTCCGTTCCTTACTGCTTCGATTGAGAGGACAAGAAAAGTTCTGGCGAAACCTCGAAGTAATCGGCCAGTTTAACTACAAGCGTTTTGCTCAACCCGCGCTTGCCAGCTAGAAATTCGGAAAGTGCTGATTGTGGAGCTTCCAATTGCCTTGCCAGCTCTGATTGACTCAGATCATTATCTTCCATCAAGGATTCAAGCGCGCGCTGCGGCGTGAGCCGTGGTGGTATGGCTTTCTGAGCATCTTCATATTCTCGAATCAGCTTGCCGAGAATGCTCAGATAATCGCTTTCGTCAGATGTACGGCTCTCTGCCTTCAACACAAGCTCACTGAAAAGCTCCGAGGCAAGATCAAGCACCTCCTCATCGCGAATTGGGCGCAGTGGGAAACGCTTAATAAGCGCCAGGTATTCTTTGCTTGCATGAGCTCCAGTCATAGTTTCCAGCCTGGCCTGGTAGTTTTCGATTATAACACCGTAAACAACGCCGCTACCGAAGGAAAAGGCACGCTACCTTTCGGTGAAGCGTGCCTAGTAATCAGATCGTGAATGGTGGCACCCGCAGAAGTCGGCAACAAATGATTGTTGGTCTGAGGCGGCTAAAGCCGCTCAGCTAGTGAGACTAGACGGGCACCGCGCGCGGTGCCTTGCGTCTGGCAGAATTGAAGCGAATCACTCTCGGGTCGCTTCGCTCTTCGTCGTGCTCCGGCTCAGCGGCGTTTCGCTTGCACTTGGAGCAGAGATGAATCGGGTCGTCTGTCATCTTTGACAGAACGGTGAAGAGGTGATCTGTCTTCGTCTTTGCAGTTAAGCAATCGTAAACCCAGTCCATCCGAGTTACAGGAACCAGAGCAACCAGGTTGTTATCGGCGTCGATGATCGCGCCAACGGTAGAATCTAACCCTTTGATATCCTTAGGGTTTCGGCGTGTGACCAAAGTCAGTTTAATTTCCACGAACGTTCCTCCAGAGATCATGTCTCTTTAAGGGCCCTGGCGCATAGCAAAGCGCGCAGCGGCTTGAAAGACGTGCCGACTTCTGGGGCGTCACTGTTGGGCGAGCGGTATTCCGCTCCAACCACCAAAGACCAGTCTTCCAGACAGATGCCCAAACTAGAACAGGGAAAACCCTGGGAACATTCGAGCCAGAGTTGCGTCAGCGGCGCGCTACCGGGAGGATCTATCCTTTTCCCCAGGTAGGCTTCAGCATCAACCCTATTCTCGGAAAATCGAAACGCGCCGGTACAATAGTAGTATCGACCGTGATTGACGGTGCTGAGCCGACCCGGCCGCCCCCGTCAAAATAAACTCGTAATCGCCCGCTCAAATCAACGAACTGATTTGAGCTTTTTTGTTTTTCTGTTTCCTCAGTTCGCGGCTTCACGCACCAACGGCAAACACTGGTGCCTGCACTTTGCCGCGCAAAAGTCTTGGAGAACACAATCATGAACTCAGAACATTCTCATCCGCCCGGCGCGAGCGATTCTTGCTCGCAGCTTCTCACACGTAGAGAGGCAGCCGCCTATCTCGGAGTATCTGAGCAAACCCTTGCCGTCTGGCGATCCAAAGGTAGATATCACCTTCCGTGCATCAAGATTGGCAGAATGGTCCGCTACAGAAAAGCCGACCTTGATTCTTTCATCGCGAAACATGCAGACGGCCAATCGACGCCGCTGCCATAGCAACAACCTAGAAGGAGCCATCATGGAACACGTCAACTCACCGCTCGCAGGCGTCGAGCAGATCCTTCTCATTATCTTTATGCTTATGGTCTTCGTCGGAATCGCCGGCGGAAATCCGAGCATGGTTCTAAAGCCAGTATTCGAAATTATCGGCCAAATTCTCATGGCTCTTATAAGCCTGCTCACAGCCCTTATAACCACTCTGTTTCGTGTGGTGCTGAGTGTTTTCCTGGCCGCAATACAAAGCCTTGCTGCAGGGCTCAAATCGAATTCCTCGCGCCAGATCAAGTGAATCAATCTGCGTTTATACGCAGTAAGTAACAACAGCACTCAGTAAGCACTGTATATGGTGAGTAACCGCATGCGGTGCTCCCGCGCGGAGTAGGCAACGACGCGCAACCAATCATCGAGCGAAGCGAGCATTACCGGGAGGCTTGACCGTACGGTAATGCAAGATACAGAGGAACATATTAAACCTCGAAACCGGCTTCGCTTCGATGTGTTTCGCCACTATCAAAAGTTCGATGCCATTCTATTTCCACTATCAATGCTGGAAACACCGTATTGGCAAACATTGAAGGACACTATCATGCCCGCAGTAAAGAAATACCAACCTGTTAGTGTCGCATTGGCACCGCAGGACAGAGCGCAGCTCGCAGAGCTAGCGAAGTCCAAAGATAAAACAGTAAGCGAGATATTACGTGA
>DATNRC010000357.1:0-6036 GCA_036703705.1 Candidatus Obscuribacterales bacterium | reverse complement strand
CGACCGCCAGCGTCCGATCCGGCGCACGGTACCTGCTGGCAGCGTGTATTTCTTCGAGACGGAAGCAAGCGCAGGTGATGTGTTCCAGATGTTTGATGGTCAATGTGTGTCCGATGCGGACGCGCAAATTGGATTTGGACTTTGTTTCGTAGGAGGCTGGGGAAATGTTTGAGAAAGCTGAAATGCTTTATATTTACGTCGAAACACCACTGCATGCTGGCAGCGGCAGCAGCGTTGGGGTCGTGGACTTGCCGATTCAACGCGAGCGGGTGACGAATTATCCTCTCGTTCAGGCATCAGGCATCAAGGGCAAATTGCGGGCAGAGGCGGCTGACGTGCTGAAGCGAGAAAACGACGCGGATGCTGCCAAGAAGGTAGCTGTGGTTTTCGGTCCTAAAAACAGCGATCACGCGGGCGCGCTCTCGCCCGGCGATGCAAGACTACTGTTGTTTCCTGTGCGCTCTCTGGTGGGCGTCTTTGCGTGGGCAACTAGCAACAACGTACTGGCGCGACTGAAGCGCGATCTGGCATCAGCAGGCAAGACAGTGCCGTGGACGATTGGCGACCCACCTGGCAACGGCGAAACATTGACGGTAGATGATAAGAGCATCGTCGCTAGCGGTTCTGTCGTTCTGGAGGAGTTCGCCTTCAAAGCAACCAGCCAAGGCTGGGTGAAGACGGTTGCTGAGTGGCTGGCAGCCAATGCTTTCCCGCAGACCGACGACTACAAGTATTTCCGTGAGAAGGTACAAACCAGCCTTGTTATTCTTCATGAAGACGCCTTCCGCGATTTCACACAATTTTCGACGGAAGTAGTGACACGGATTCGGATTGACCAGACCACGAAAACAGCAGCAAAACAAAAATTGTGGTCAGAAGAGCATTTGCCGTCCGACACGCTTCTTTACGCGCCAATGCACGCCAGCCGTCCGCGCACCGACAACACGCCGAATGGTTTGAAAACTGCTGATGACGTGCTGAAGGTCGTCCGCGATTTGAATCTCGACCGCATCCAATTGGGCGGCGATGAGACCGTTGGACGAGGGATTGTGAAATTACATTTTGGAGGTGGCCAATCATGAGTCTTCAACAGACGACAGAGCAGAGACGAGCAGCGAGAGCTTGGTCTAATATAAGTGCCATCAAGGGACAGGACTATGAAGGTAGATATGGCGCGGTAGCGAAGAAGTTTCCCGCGCTAGTGTTGACAAACGGTCTGGGACAAGCACTGGCCTTTCTGCGTGCGAAGAATAAGCCACAACACCGGGCATTCTACAAACACGTCTCATCCTGGGTCACAGCGCAAACCTATGGGATTGAAGGCGATGACAAATTGCTCGAGCGTTTGATAGGAGCTGCGCCTGGATATGAGAGCAGCAGTGATATCTATCGTCGCGCGACAACCGAAACGCTGGCTTTTATCAACTGGCTTAAGCGATTCGCTGAAGCTGAATTGGAGATTGAGGAAGGAGAAGACTGATGCGCTACCCGCTTCCGAAGGACACATCTGAAATCTTAATGACGAATGCCCAAGTCAATCGCAACCTGGGCCTAGCACTTGACAAGTTTCTCCCTATCAACGATGAGCTAGATGAGGAGGGAAATCCCTGGAAGAAAACTGAAGACGCTTGGAAAGTGACGGAAAAAGCCAAGCGCAGACAGAAACCGCTTATAGGTCTCAGTGCCCCTATTCCCCCTATTCCAACGTTGATCAAGAACGCCAATGCCCGCCGCACTGCTATGTTCAAAGGCTTGGGTGGCTATCACGTTGAAATCCTTACTGCGTTTCCCGATTATCGCTTTGTGGTCGGCTTCGGCGCCGAGCATGTACTGGAAACCAACCTGTGCCTGCATCGCGTCTACGGTTTTCCTATTATTCCTGGCAGTGCGGTTAAAGGGGTGACTCGAGCATGGGCGTTACTGGGTGAGAATCTGGCAGAGGACGCCGACTTGCTTATTCGCGTCTTCGGCAACACCAACCAGCAAGGGCAAGTCATCTTTTTCGATGCCTATCCGACACAAGCGCCTACGCTGAAACTGGACATCCTGAACCCACACTACGGGGAATATTACCAGGGTAGAGGGGGCAATCCACCTGCCGACTACCTCAGTCCAGTGCCGACCTACTTTTTGACTGTTGTCAAAGGTAGTCCATTTCAGTTCGCTGTCGCCAGCAAAGACAATACTCTGGCAGGTACAGCGAAGGGTTGGCTTCAGAAGGCATTGTCTGATTTGGGCATCGGTGGGAAAACCGCGACAGGATATGGATACTTTACCGTGATGAAATGAGCCAGTGCAAGAATAAGAAGAAAAACAGGGAAACAATCCGCGCTAAGTGGCGGCTGGCAATAAAAACCGGTGGAAGAACTTATTTGGAGAAGCAAGGATGAAAGCGATTTCGTTTCTTGGCAAAGGCGAATATGACCCTGTCAGGTATTATTACGGTGAGAAGGAATGCGAAACACATTTATTCCCATACGCAGTCACGCAGTTCTTTCGGCCAGCGGAATTGTTAGTATTCCTCACGCCAGAAGCTAAAAACTTCGTCCCGAAGAAAAGGGACCCGAACAACACCAAAACGCATTTTGAGACCCTGTGCGAGGAACACGAAAAAAGCGGGCTGATTATCCCGCGCGCGGTGGATATTCCTAATGGCGGAAGCGAAGCTGAGCTATGGCAGATCTTTCAGGCCATGACGGATGTGCTTGAAGATAACGATGAAGTAGTGTTCGACATCACTTATGCGTTCCGTTCGCTGCCGCTGCTTGCTTTCATCGCGGCGGCCTACCTGCGTGTAGCCAAGCAGATTAAGCTGCGCACCATCGTCTATGGCGCATTCGATGCCAAGCAGGATGGACGGGCGCCAGTCTTCGACCTTTCGCCCTTCTTGGGCTTACTTGACTGGATTGCAGCGACTGACAAGTTTGTGAAAACTGGAGATGCGCGAGAGCTAGCTGATTTGCTCAAAGCTGCTCATAGCGTACCCTGGCGGTCAGCACCTTTCTCAGACCGCAACCACTTGCCGCGCCACTTGCAAGGGCTGGGCGCGACTTTAGAAAAGCTGTCGCAAGCGCTAGCCCTGACCCGTCCGCCAGAAATCGCCAACCAAGCATCAGAATTAGATAAGCGGTTGGATGCAGCCGCAGGTGAGACAGTGCGATGGGCACAGCCGTTTACAGTGCTGCTGGAACGCACTCGTTCCGCTTATCAGCCCTTCGCTGAGGACACGTTAGCCAAGCAGCGGAATCTAGTGCATTGGTATAACGATCGTGGGCAGGCAATTCAAGCAATCACATTAGCGCGGGAGTGGATTGTTTCATGGACATGTATCCGTTTGGGTAAAGATAAACTGACTGAACGGGAAATCGTTGAAATCGCAATCAACCAAGCAGCATTGCAAAAACGCGGGCAGACCGTTGAAGACGAATCACCGTTGCTGCCTTCGCTGAGAGCATTGCCCGAAGTCGACAGGCTAGTGAGGGTCTGGGGAGAAATCAGCGATTTGCGAAACGATGTTGCTCATTGTGGGATGCGGCTTAGGCCTCGCCCGGCCAGCACCATTGTACAATCAACAAAAGAATTGGCCTATCAGCTTGATCTCTTCTCACTACCTGAAGAAGAAAGCTGATGAAGACGGGGGGCAGCAACTGTATGAGACAAGAGTCTCCTGCGAAGTCGCAGCAATATTGCCGAACAATCCTCTAGCAGTGCGGTCTGGTATTGATATGAACGATGGTACGTTGACAATATTGAATACTAGCATTCTCACGTCGTATGGTGCCTACACATATGAACCCGTTTCGCTTGAGATGGCGAAGCAGATGGTTCGAGACTGTCAGGGTAATGGAGGCGTCATTCAGTCGGCCATTGGGCATCGATCCACGGCGGACCTGCTCTCGATGCTTCTAGAATTCCCTGTGGCGGTGAACCGGATGGACTTCAAGCAGTCTGTCGGTGACGCGGCGCTCGTTTTCAAGCTCAAGCAGCGGGCGCCGGAGGGCGCGATCTTGAGCCGCGAGCAACTCGAGGCGATTGGTTACGAATTTGGCTTGTTGGTGCGTACGGCTTGAGCGCTGAGACACTGGGGGAAGTTCGATGGCCCAGATGCATGGCGCATTGATTCTTCATCCGGTGCTGCTGTTTCACGCCCAGCACCAAGGCGGTCCAGGGAAGTTACCAGAGACGCCTGGCGACCGGGCGCTCTCCCTCTGTAAGGATACCTTCCTCGCCTTGAGCGATGGCCCCCCAGCAAGGTTGGCATTTTTTGAGCAAGTTCCTTAATATCAATTTGCTGCATGGATGTGAATCCTTTGCTAGATTCGTCTCGAAGGCAAGATTTTGACCTTTAGCTTTGCTTTGCGGAGGCTCAATGCCGTCGCCGAAAGTTTCTTACTCCGATCTAGAAGATGCGTTTCTGTTCGCAAGCGACGAGCAGCTCTACTGGCTCGATAAGCGGACAGGGGAAATCCTCTTCTTCAGCCGGGATGTCGCCGATAGCTTGAGCAGTGGCGAAGACCTCTCTGATTATCCCGAATGGCAGCAAGAGCAGATCGCTGACGCCAGGCGCGTGCTGAGGGCTTTCGGCGAATTGCCCGACGACACAGACAGTCAAAGCGGCGAATCCACGAATTATCAGGATGATGCTTCAGGCGAAAACCCTTATGTGCCGATCGAGCAGATCCCTTCTCACGAGGCTTTCAAGTGGATGGAGGATTTCGCCGAAGCGGTGGCTGACTCGCGCCTTCAGCATCTTCTCTTCGAGGCGCTTTCGGGCCGTCGCCCTTTCAGGCGGTTCAAAGACGTGCTGCTCGATTACCCCAAACAGAGAGAGCAGTGGTTCGCCTACGAAGGCACTCGCCGAAGGCAGTACATCGAACAGTGGGCGCGCGACGAAGGGATTGAACTCGATCTTGGCCAGCAGGACTGACCGGATGAAGCATCTGACAGGGTTCAATCAGCAACGTTGCCGAATGACAGACTCGAAGGTTGCGGCTATAAAATTCGGACGTGAATAGAAGGAATCACAGAAACCTATATTGATTACGAACTATTCGGGCACGGACGGTCAGATACCGCTGCCTCGTTGATACCGAATATCGCGTTTCGGATTTGATCGGCCAGGCGCTTCGGTGTTACAGAATCGGTTTATGCCAAAAGAAAAAGCACCCAAATTGACCGAAGCGCAGATCCGGGCGATGGCCACCGAACAGAGTTTTGCGCGCGGCAAGAGTTACTACAACGATGGCGCGATCATCAACCCCATGCGACAGGGGATGGAACTCAGCGCCGAGTGCGAGGGCTCGGATTATGAGCCTTATCAACTCCGCGTCACGCTCTCGGCCCGCGGCGTCGCCGAGGCCGACTGCGATTGCCCTTATGAGTATGGCGGCCTCTGCAAACACCTGGTCGCGCTGCTGCTCACTTACGTCCGCGAGCCGCAAGCCTTCCGCGTCGTTCAGCCGGTCGAACGCCTACTCGCCGGCAAGAGCAAAGAAGAGCTGATCGCTATCGTCGCCGCGATGGTCAAACGCGAGCCAAAGCTGCTCGCCGAGGTTGAGCTCGCGGCGGCGACCGAGCAGGCCAAACCTGGCAAGCCTATGGATGTCACGGCCCCTCAACGCCAGGCGCGGCGCGCGATGGGACTGGATTCGCCGCGCGCCATTGAGAAAGATCTGAAGTCCCTGCGCGACACGGCGGCGCGGCTCTTGAAATCTGGCGATGCGCTGAACGCCGGCGCCATCTACCACGCCGTGCTCGCAGAAGCGGTGCGCGGCTACGATGAAATGGTGATGAGCATGGATGAAGATGGCGACATCTGTATCGTCATCGACGAGATCGCGCAGGGGCTGGGCGAGGCTCTCAAAAAAGGGCAGCCCGACGCGGCTACACGCCAGGCATGGCTTGAAGCGCTGCTGGAAGCCGAGCTCGCAGACATCGAGCTGGGCGGCATCGATCTGGCCCCCAGCGCCAGAGACATCATTATGAAGCAGGCCACTGCCGGCGACTGGCAATGGATCGAACAGCGGTTGCGCAAAG
>DATNRC010000356.1:0-12677 GCA_036703705.1 Candidatus Obscuribacterales bacterium | reverse complement strand
GCTGAATTTCTGACAGGACCCAAGGGCATTGGAGCCGGGATAGGCGGTGTCAGAAAAACTGCTGAATTTCTGACAGGACCCAAGGGCATTGGAGCCGGGATAGGCGGTGTCAGAAAAACTGCTGAATTTCTGACAGGTCCGGGGTTATTGGAGCCGGCACCCTTGTTACCGACCAAATAGCTTGTCAAAGAAGCCTTTCCGTTTCTCGGGGGGCGGAGGATCGATCAGGCGACCAGAAAGCCAGAAATCGCCATAAACAATCCCTCCTTTCCGAGGAGGTTTGTTGAGAAGGTCCAGGGCAACCACGACATCGACGTCACCGCCGAGAGTTTCAACAAGAATCCACCAAAATGGCAGATTGCTGAGTCCGTTTGTTTTGCTGGCACAATCCTTGACCGAGCCTGCGAATGTTCCAAATGCCTCCCTGGAGTCAGTTTTGAGACCGGCTTGAGAGTAAAGTCCGGTGGGGACAAAAGATCCAGGCGTGAATTTCACGACGTCGAATTGACTATCGGCAAACTCCCTTTCGTCGTCATGACAGCGCATGTCGTGAGCAAATGCGGTCAACTGGACGAACCAATTTCGGGGAAAGGAGATCTTTCCCATTGTGTGAAAATCAGGAACATCAAAAACATAGGGGTATAGTCCGCTTTCGGGATCGTCCACACGCGCCGGTTCTGCCCAGCAGTAAAAGGCGCCATCCATGTCGCTACCCTGGCGGGGTACAGTCTCAGTCAGGCAAACAAGCCGTTTGCTTTGCCCAGCGTAGTGTGGGTTCATGTCCAGAAGATTCTTCCGCTTATCAAAGAGCAGCCATAATTGCACGCCCGATAAGTCCTGGAAACGTACATAAGTGACTTGCGGCAGCTCCAGCTTATCCCCGAGTGCAAGTGCCTTTTGAGCCAGCAACTCCAGGTCGCCTTCGGACTGGACGGGAAAGCCGAGGCAGGTGAAGTAGTTCATTATTGCCCTTTCCGTGATTGACTGCTGTAATAGTTCTGCAACAAGTAAGTGTTAAATTCTCAATCATACTACTGGCGCTCAGCGCACTGTTTCCCCGCACAGCTGCTGACCATCTCTTTCCGTTACTAAAAATATGAACAGAACCGAATCGCAACCCGGCTCCGATTATGGAGCCTTCAATGTCGCAGAGCGGTCTTCCCCTGATCTAACAAGCAATTCTCCTTTGGCCCACAACCTTTTGGGGGCGACGCTCGCTGATCGTTACCGGATCGAGTCCGTAATTGGCCAGGGAAGTATGGGCACTGTGTACCTGGGGAGAGATCTGTTCTTTGGACGCCTGGTGGCGATCAAGATGTTGACCTGGAGACTGGTGTCGGATCCCCGGAGTGTGAGGCGTTTTCAAAGAGAGGCCGAGGCAACCAGCAGGCTCAATCATCCCAACATCATTTCAGTTTTTGATGTGGGAGTTGCCTCTACAGATCAACCATATTTCGTTATGGAATATGTTCAGGGCATCAACCTGAACCAACTCCTCAAGCAAGGTGAAGAGATCAGTATCTTGCGTGCGCTTCAGATTGGCATTCAAGTCTGTGAAGCATTGAGCCATGCACACGCCAGGGGTGTGATTCACCGCGACCTGAAACCTAGCAATATCATGTGCGTGGGCGGTCAAGAGAATGCATTCATTAAGGTGGTAGATTTCGGGGTCGCCAAACTGATTGCCGATCCGGAAGGTGCATCGTGCGATACCACTCATTTGACCCGTTGCGATGAAGTCATTGGTACTCCTGCTTACATGAGTCCCGAGCAATGTCTTTCCAGACCGCTTGATGAGCGTTCGGACATTTATTCATTGGGGGTTGTTTTATATCAGCTTCTCGCTGGTAAACCTCCCCTTCTTGGCGCGAACACTCTGGAAACGTTAGGCAAACACGTAATGGAGCCGCCCCCTGACTTCAGCTTCTTTGGAGCGTCTAACGTTCCTCTCGATGTGCAACAGATTGTGTTCACTTGCCTCAGAAAGGCCCCCGAAGCTCGGTATCAGACAATGCAAGAGCTTTGCCAAGATCTTAAGAAAGTCCGCGAAAGCGCGATTGGTGAGGAAGATTGCGTGACGACTCCTGTTGTTGATCTGGCACCACAATTGCTTGAGACCGGAAGTCTGACTCCAGATGAAGACTACGGAATCAAATTGTCGGACTATCTGAGCTCTGTCTCCAGCTCTATGAGGAAAGAGAACCACAAGCCTCCAAAGCTAGCGCCAAATTCCTTTCAGGTCACAAGTGCACGATATACACAAACAGGACTTCGCCCGCCGACTCATTACTCGTCCTCGAAAGGCGCGTTAAGCCAATCCGATGCGTCGTGCGCATCAGAGAGAACCCACGGTGTTTTGAGCCAGTCACGCGTCATGCATGCAGACGGCAACTACCGTGAGACCGAAACCAACCGGGCTTCACGCAGACGGAAAATTGCACTTGTCTTTGCCATGTCTGCGGGGATTTGCCTGCTCGCTGCTGCTTGGGCATTCATAATGTCCCAGAACTCATCAGAAAAGATCACCATTTTGCAGGCGAGGACAGAAGGAGATGGAGCATTTGACGCCCGAAAGCATGCGGGGCGGCTCATTCTGCCTGGTGGCAAAAGCGTGCCGCAAAATGTCTCCGTCCAATCGCAGTCGCTACTTGCTCATAGACACACGGCAAGAGGGTCAAAGACAAAGGTCGAACAGGCGTCACCGGTATTCCCATCTCATTCCAGACCGTCAAGAGAGAAGACAGAGTCGCTCCTCTGGACTGCGTCTGTCTCGCAACCAATGATATCCGCGCAGTCAGTGCGGACGCGGAGTGCGTCAGGCTTAAGCGACACCGACGAATCGATGGTGCCACGGACGGCGCCTGCCGGCATGGCAGCGGTTGTCTCCTCGAGCAAAGAGGAAATCCTATCGGTACGTGAGACTGAGCTGCGTTCAAGCAGTACAGATACGAAGCAGAGTCAAAGGGCGAACATTATTGAGCTTAACAACATTGGCTATGCCGCCATGTGCCAGCAACATTATCCACTCGCTATCAGGCTTTTCGAGGATGCGCTCAAGCTCGATCCTACGTACAAGACTGCCGCGATAAACCTTTGCCGTGCTTACAACAATTACGGGCTCCAGCTGTACGAAAGCGGCAATTACTACGAAGCAGAGACGGCTTACAAGCGTGGAATTTCATTCAGTGAGCAGATGTTCGGCAGGCATTCGAGCCAACTGACAGTGATTCTACAGAATTATGCAGGCTTGCTGAAGGCGACTTATCGTGATGATGAGGCCAACCGTATTGAAGAGCGATATTCGCTCTTGAGAGCTCAGCGGTAGATAAGGTGGCAACCGCGCCACAGATCTCAACACTGGCACAAGTGTCAGAAAAACCTTTGAATTTCTGACAGTGATCGGCAAGAGAAATGGGAAGGCGGTGTCAGAAATTTCAGAAAATTTCTGACAGCTATCGGTCATCCGAAATGGAGCAGGATAATGTTAGGAATTGAGCTGATACTGTGACTCCATGTGCTCACCGGAAAGAGTACAAGATCCTATGGATTGAACAGTCCCTCAAGAACCGTTCACTGTTCACTACTGGGCGCTTCTGCCTATCTGGATCTTATGAGTTGGTGTCCGCGCTCTTTATCTCAATTGTCCGCTGCCGGCAATGCTGAATCCCTTCATTGCATCTGCCATCCTGATGTTGAGACTGTTGAGCAGGCGTTCCATTTGATCAGTTTTCGCTCTGTCCATTGGAGTCTTAGCAACGGTGGCGTCAAAGCCTTCCAATGCAGCCACATCTGAGCGGAACTGCTCAGCTTGCGCCGCTGTCAGGAAACCTTTTGCCGCGCCCTCTTCAACCCATTCCTTCATCCGACTGATGCGAGTCTTAAAGCTCGGAAAGGGTCCCATTTTGAGCGATGTCCACTCCGTTGTCGTGGTTGTTGCCGGAGCCGTCAGAGGGATTATCGTGGTTCTTCGCGTCTCGGTAACTTCAGGAGGTTGGACAACATCTGAGACCACCCCTGGTCGAGTGATAATTACGGTTTGATGTTCGGTCCATCCGGGCAAGGCCAGAGACAGGCCGATGATCGGAATGCCCAGCGCTACATAGACGCGTTTTGCAAGTTGCATTTTCTTTACCTCCGCTTTTGATAGCGCCACTGCGTTATGCACCTAAGACTCTCCCGGGCTATAGCAGTTCCCAGACTAAGCCGTGGTTATTAATGGGACTTTTGGTCAAAGTCCCATTAAGTAGACTTCGCCATGGTCGACCGTGCCGGAAGCTCAATCAGCTCTTTGTCGCTTATGGAGATTCTGATGCAGCCATTTGAGCTATGGATGAGTTATATCAACTCACGTCTCTCGAGCGCGACATTGCCGATTTCGTTACAACAGATCAATGGCATCAATATCGACGGCCATTGTTAGGCCGTGTGCAGTTCGCTTGCGTCTGAGGAAAGTGGAAAGAAATGCTCGTCCCGCATCCCCGGCCATGTTCTTAATGAGCAAATGAAAGCGATATTTGCCGCGCAGTCTCTCAATCAGACAGGGAGCAGGGCCGAGGATTTTGATATCGCCAAGTGCGCTTTCGTCTTCCAGATAGCGGCCGATTTCTTCTGCCAGCCGCTCGCACTCACTTTCCGTTTCGACCGGGTCATTTCCTGCAACGACTATTCGGATCAACTGGCTGAATGGCGGATATTGAAACGCTTTTCTCGACTCAATCTCGCTCGTCATGAATTGGGCAAAATCATGATTTTTTGCCCACGACAGGGCAGGCATCTCGCTGTTGAATGTTTGGAAGATGACTTGCCCCGGGCGTTCCCCTCGACCGGCGCGGCCTGCTACCTGGGTTAAAAGTTGAAAGCCCCGTTCCACTGAGCGATAGTCCGGCAGATTGAACACTGCGTCAGCCGCCAGCACGCCAACCAGTGTGACATTGGCGATGTCCAATCCTTTCGATACCATTTGCGTGCCGATCAAAATATCGGCTTTGCCTGCGGAAAAATCTGTAAGCACGGCATCGTGTGCTCCCTTGCCCCTGGCTACGTCGCTGTCTAGACGCAACGTTCTTGCGTTTGGGTAGCGGACGCGAATCTCTTCTTCGACTCTTTGTGTGCCCAGCCCGTACTGCTTGATGAAGGGGCTTCTGCAAGCCGGACAAATAGGGAAATTTCCGCAGCTGAATCCGCAGTGGTGGCAGGAAAGGTAACCATCAGCGTTTGGGTAAGACTGGGAGCGTGTTTGATGGTACACGAGAGATACGCTGCAATTTTTGCATTTGACCACAAAACCGCAGGCCCGGCAGAAAACATGGTTGGCATAACCTCGCCGGTTGATGAGCAAAATCGCTTGTTCTTTCTTGAGAAGGCATTTTTGCAGGGCATGATCCAGAACGTGAGAGATTACGCTGCGATTGCCGTCGGCAAATTCCTGGCGCATGTCGACTATGTTCACCGCTGGCAGTGCTTGTTTGAAAACTCTCTCGGGCAAAGTGAGAACGCGACCGCTCGCCTGCGCTTGAAAGTATGTGGCTACATCCGGCGTGGCGCTACCTAACAGGACAAGCGCATTTTCTCGCCGCGCTCGTTCGAGCACCACCTCTTTGGCGTGATAGCGAGGGTTGGGACTGGATTGCTTGTAGCTGCCGTCATGCTCTTCATCCATAATGATGAGCGCCAAATCCGGCATATAGACGAGCACAGCGGAGCGCGCTCCCAGGAGCACTTTCACATCGCCGGCTCGCAGCCGCCGCCAGGTATCGTATCTTTCACCATGGCTGAGGGCGCTGTGCCAAACGGCTACTTGTTCGCCGAAACGCTGCTTGAGAAGGCGCGCGAGCTGTGGCGTAAGGCTGATCTCTGGCACCAGGAGCAGTGCCGATTTACCTCGCCTGGTCGTCTCCTCAATCAAGCGTAGATAAATCTCTGTCTTGCCGGAGCCGGTGACGCCGTGCAATAAGTATGGGCTGTTGTCGCCACTTCTTTCTCCCTCGAGCTTTTCGCCCAACGACGCCATGAGCTTGTCGAACGCTGCTTGTTGATGCTGCGTCAATTCTACCTTCGGCCGCACGTTGTCCTTGTCGTTTACGTGGGCGAGCGGATCCCGCAGCATTTCTTGATCTATAAGCAAAGCCACTCCGTCTCGAACCAGCTTGTTGATTGTGGACGAGCTTGCCTTTGTCTCTTCGAGCAAGTCCTTCAAAAGCATTTGCCCGCCCTGCCGCATCACCGCATGGACAATCTCCGCTTGCCGCTTTGTCGTCGGCTCCCTGCCGGTGAGCACAATCGCTTTTGCTGTCTTTGGCGCTTGGGCAGTGGATGTCTCTTGCTCGATAGTGACGATTCCTTCCTGGCGCAAGAAGTTGAGGGCGCGGAAGAAGCGACCTTGCTTCAAATGAGTCGCCCGATGAAAACGCTGCTTGAGAGCGGTCATGGCCAGCTTTCCTGATTTGGCGCCGGAAAGAAGATCGACAATTGCCGATGCTGCTTCGTCCCCCGGTACCGTGCCGTCACTGTCGAGAGCGCGTGTCGCCATGGCGGGGTGCAATTTGACCACTCGCTTCAGTCTCGGCATGACGATGGAAGGCACAGCGGCTTGAATGACGTCCGAAATGCTTGCGCAGTAGTAGTCGGCCAGCCAGTTTAGAAGGCTTATGTAACGTGCATCGAAGAGGGGCTCGGGCGCCAGCACATCAGCAATTTCTTTGATTTGGAATGAGTTGCCGGTCGTTGTTTCAATGTTTTCCGCAAGCGAAACGACATAGCCCGCCACCAACCCTTGCGGTCCGAAAGGGACAAGGACCTGCGCCCCTACGAAAGCGTCCTCCCTGAAGTGCTCAGGCACTAAATAAGTGAAAAGCCGATCTTTAAGATCGCGCGCCTGAACATCCAGCGCCACATGTGCATAGAGCAGCCTTTCTGTGTCCGGGCTCGAAACTTCGATACTGGTCACGAAAGACTCATGTCCTCTAAAAGATAGCGACTTACCAGCATATAAAGGCCAAGACATAGAGGCAACCCTCCACGCGATTCACCCACCTACTGTTAATACGTAATTCGGCGCCAAAAAGTTCAAGCGCCAATCACATATTTTTTCCAGGTGAATTCGCCCGAAGCGGAATGCTTGGAAATCTCAAAATGGACATGACTTTGCGGGCGGCGTGGAGCGCACGAAAGGGGCATGCCGGCTTCTTTCGGCGTGCGATCGCCCTTCTTGACGTTGCACTTGAGGCAGGCCGCGACGACGTTTTCCCAGCTGTCCCCGCCGCCTCGCGAGCGCGGCACGATATGGTCAATCGTCAAATCGTGGCGCTTGTCGCCGCAATACTGGCACGTATAACTATCCCGGTGCAGGACATTGCGCCGGGATAGACTGATCTCTTTGTACGGTATCTTCACGTAACTTCGTAGTCGAATTACCGTAGGCAGAGGGAAGTCCGCATACACGAGCTTGCCATTGTGCTCGATTTGCTCAGCCTTACCTTTCAGCAGCAAAACAATCGCACGGCGCCAGGTACAGATATTTAGAGGTTCGTATGAGGCGTTTAAAACAAGTACCTTGGACAAGACCGCTCCTTATGCTGCTTATCAAATGTTTACGTTGTTATATTATATCGATCACATCCTAAAATTGTCCAGAAATGGGACTTTTCGAGAGCTTGTGATACAATAGCTTGATTGTCTAGCTGGGCGAAGAGGGCGGCTAGACGCGTGCTCCGCGTGGTTATGGACTGACCAAGCTGGGAGGCGGCGGCGCCAGCCGCGCTGGCTCGCGAATTCTAAACTCTTTCGGTACGTGGCGCGCGGACGTGAGTTAATTAAAGATCGAGTAGATATATCGTTTTGGCTTACACAACAGAAGTACAACAACTTGTTAAGAGGAGCAAGAATCAGCCTTGTCAGTAGCATCCATGAGACAACTATTGGAAGCGGGAGTTCATTTCGGACATCAAACGCGCCGCTGGAATCCCAAAATGCGCCCCTACATCTATGGAGAGCGCAACGGGATTTACATTATTGATCTCGAGCAAACCACTCGAGCCCTGGACAAGGCCTGTGAATATATGCGCAAGGCTGCCTCTGAAAGAAAAAACATCATCTTCGTCGGCACCAAAAAGCAGGCTGCTGAAATCGTGGAAGAAGAGGCCAAGCGCTGTGGTGCTCATTATGTCAACCGCCGCTGGTTGGGCGGCATGCTGACTAATTTCGAGACTATTCGTTTGCGCATCAACAGGCTCAAGGAGCTGGAAGAGATGCACGAGACAGGCGACATTTATCGCCGCCCGAAAAAAGAGCAGGCAGTGTTGAACCGCGAGCATTTTAAGCTGGAGAAGTCGCTGGGCGGCATCAAAACAATGCGCGGACGCCCGGACGTTTTGTTTGTCGTCGATCAAAAGCGTGAGCTGATTGCCGTTGCGGAAGCCAAGAAGGTCGGCATCGCCGTCGTCGGTATTGTGGACACCAATTGCGATCCTGACGGCATTGATTACATCATTCCTGGCAACGACGACTCGATCCGCTCGATCAAGCTCATTACGAGCAAAATTGCTGACGCCATTCTGGAAGGCAAGCAAGGCCAGCCTTATGTTGAGCCCGAGGAAGAAGCAAGAGTCGTGGAGGAGGCCCAGGAGGCTCAAGCTGAATCTCGCGTAGCCAGCCTCGTAGGTGCCAATGCGGCCACTATAGAGGAAGTGGAAGGCACCTTCCTCGATGACGAGGAATCATAACGCCTGACTGAGGTCAGCTTTAGGACGCCCGAACGGCTTTTCTGGATGTTGAGGACGGCCGTGTCTTACGACCGGCGAATGTTGACGATGGGAGTGAAATTTAGGAGATGGCTCAAATGGTAGAGATTTCCGCTCAGATGGTGAAAGAGCTCAGGGACAGATCCGGAGCGGCGATGATGGATTGCAAGAAGGCTCTCGTTGAAGCGAGCGGTGACTTTGAAAAAGCATTCGAATGGCTCAGGCAGAAGGGTGTTGCCGTTGCCAGCAAAAAAGCAGCTCGCACCGCCTCCGAGGGTCTGGTCGTCGGTCAGGTTTCACCGGACGGCAAGACGGGCGTGCTTCTCGAAGTCAATTGCGAAACCGATTTCGTCGCCCGCAACGAAGAATTTGTTGCCCTGACGAAAGAACTGGCCGATGCTCTTATGGCGAGCCAGGCCAAGGGAACCGAGGAGTTCTTGAAATGCCAACATAAAGGCGGCTCGATTGCTGATTTGATTACCGAGCGCATTGCGAAAACCGGCGAGAACATCGTTGTTCGGCGCACTGCTGTGGTGAAGTTGGAGAAAGAAGGAATAGTCGGATTGTACGTCCACGCTCTGGGCGGAAAGATGGGCGCGCTTGTGAGAATCGAAGCCGACAAGGCTCCCTCCGACAAAGATAGATTGGCGCAAGTGGCAAAGGACGTGGCTATGCACGTTGTTTCGGCGAAGCCTCAATTCGTCAATCGTTCTGATATCCCAGCCGAGGTAATTGAAAACGAGCGCCGCATCGAATCAGGCAAGCAAGACCTGCAAGACAAGAAGCCCGAGATGCGCGAAAAGATCGTGCAGGGCAGAGTAGACAAGATCATTGCCGAGCGTTGCCTGTGCGATCAGCAATTCGTCAAGGATCCCACACAGACGGTAGCCAAGTATCTGGCCCAGGTCGGGAAAGAAGTTGGTGCCACTCTGGAAGTAAAGCAATTTGCTCTTTTCATTCTAGGTGAAACGCAGTCTGACGCGGACGGCAAGAGCGAAGAATAAAGGGTGCCCCCGCGGAGGTGAGGCGAAGCCGAACCGGAGCGGTCAACTGCATATCATGAGAAGTGAGCAAGGATTCCGAGGAGGAATCCGCAGCGAACGTACGCTGCCTACCCGCGGAGGTGAGGCGAAGCCGAACCGGAGCGGTTAAATTTGAAACCGCCTGGAACGCTCCGGGCGGTTTTTCGTCGCCAGGATGAGATCGAGCGTTACTACCTGCGCTCAACCAGTGGAAGACGCCCTTAAATAAGCGGTATCATTGCAAGTTAGGCAGATCATGTCCGGGAAAGGAGTGGTTGCCAAGCCGTCAAAGGCAAGTTCGCCTCGTCCAATAAAAGTTTGGAACGCTAAAATTCGGAAATCAAAAATGCCTGAGCCTGTCTACAAAAGAATTTTGCTGAAGTTGAGCGGAGAAGCGCTGATGGGCGACGAAAGCGCAGGCTCAAACGGGCAGTCGCCGGCGCATAAAAGCGGCAGCATCAATCCGGAAGTGATTGGCAGGATTGCCGAAGAGATCGCCAGCGCACATAAGCTCGGCGTTCAGGTGGCGATTGTGGTTGGCGGCGGCAATATCTTTCGGGGCATTCAGGGCTCCGCATGGGGTATGGATAAAGCTGCCGCCGATTACGTAGGCATGCTTGCCACCATAATGAATTGCTTGATTTTGCAGGAAGTCATAAAGTCAAAAGGTGTGGAAACGCGCGTCCAAACAGCTATTGCCATGCCAGCCGTGGCCGAGCCTTTTATAAGGTTGCGCGCCATCAGGCATCTTGAAAAGGGCCGGGTTGTCATTTTTGGCGGCGGCACCGGCAATCCGCACGTCACGACGGACACAGCGGCAGCGTTGCGCGCCGCCGAGATAAAGGCGGATGTCGTTTTGATGGCGAAGAACAACGTTGACGGCGTCTACGATGACGATCCAAAGAAGAATCCTCACGCCAAAAAGATTGAGCGCATTAGCTTTGAGAATTTCATTCGCCAGGGTCTGAAAGTGATGGATCCTGCGGCGGTGTCAATTTGCCAGGAGACGAACATACCAATTGTCGTTTTCGATTTCGCCAAACGAGGCTCGATCGAGCGCATCGTCTCTGGCCAAAAGGTAGGAACGCTGGTTGGAACGCGTGTCGGAGGGTAATTATGAGCACGTCGACTGAAGTTTTGGCATCTGGCGAAGATCGGATGAAAAAAGCAGTAGCAAATCTGCAGAAGGAGTTCCAAACAATACGCACCGGGCGTGCAAATCCTGCTCTTCTCGATCGGGTGGAAGTGGAATATTACGGCACTGCCACGCCGTTGAAGAGTCTTGCCAATATTTCCACACCTGACGGGCGCTCGCTGGTGATTCAGCCCTACGACAAAGGCGCGCTCAAGGAAATCGAACAAGCGATTCATAAATCCGGTCTGGGACTGACCCCCAACAACGACGGTACCGTGGTGCGCATCAACATTCCGGCATTGACTGAAGAAAGGCGTAAAGAGCTGACCAAGCTCGTGCGCAAATTCGGCGAGGAAGCAAGAGTGGCAGTGCGCAATATTCGCCGTGATGGAGCCGACGATTTGAAAAAGCTCAAGGCGGCTCAGGTGTCGGAAGACGAGATAAAGCGGCAGGAAGAGAGCCTGCAAAAAATGACGGACAAATTTATAAAAGAGATAGACAAGCTCGTTCATGAAAAGGAGCAGGAGGTAATGGAAGTATAGGCAGCTTGCCCTGGACGATTAGGGCAGGCTCGTTTGCGCCACCGCAGAAGAAGGATGACAGGCATCGCCTGCGCTCTTCACGAGAATTGAGCTTTATGGTGGCGTGCTGGCAACATTCGGAGGTGTTTTCTCAATGTGTGGAATAGTCGGCTACCTTGGTACGGCTAAAGCGGCGCCCGTGCTGATGTCTGAATTGCGCTGCCTCGAATATCGCGGCTATGATTCAGCGGGGGTGGCGATCATCGAAGACGGGCAGTTGAGCGTCTTGAAGGCAGCAGGTAAGCTGTCCAATCTGGAAGGCTTATTGAAGGAGAAAACACCTTCCGCCACTGTCGGCATCGGCCATACCCGCTGGGCCACGCACGGCGTTCCCAACGATCAGAACGCTCACCCTCATACCGACACGGCAAAAACGATTGCCGTCGTACATAACGGAATCATTGAAAACTATGAAGAGCTGAAGGACGAGCTGATCAAGGCCAACTACGTGTTCGAATCGGATACGGATACGGAAGTGGTAGCGCATTTAGTGGCGCACGAGTATCACAAGGACAAAGATCTTCTGCAAGCTATCCTGAGAGCCGTCAGTCGATTGAAAGGCGCCTACGCCCTGGGCATCGTCAGTCAAAAACATCCCGACAAGATTTATGCGGTCAACCAGCACTACTCGCTTACGGTCGGACTTGGTGACAACGAAAGTTTCCTTGCTTCCGACAGCATGGCCGTGCGCCAGTACACCAATCGCCTTATAAGGCTGGAAGAAAGCGAAATTGCAGAAATCACTCAGTCTGGTGTGCGCTTGTTTTCCTTCGAAGGCAAAGAGGTAAAACGCCGTCCGATTTCCATGGATTCTAATCCTTATGTCATCGATCGCGCCGGTTACAAGCATTTTCTTCTCAAGGAAATTCACGAGCAGCCGCTTGTATTGAGGCAGACTCTGGCCAAGTATCTCGTTCATCCGAGCAAGCCTGTCAACTTCATTGCTCATGGCGCTGCCGGGGAAAGAGGCGAGGAAAACTACGGCGTTTACTTGAGCGATATGGAGCTCAAAGGCATCGACCGCATTCAAATTATCGCTTGCGGAACAGCCTATCATGCGGGCATGGTCGGCAAGCTGGTTCTGGAAAAGCTCTGCGCTATTCCTGTTTCGGTCGACATTGCTTCGGAGATTCGAGGAAGAAGATTGCTCGTCAATGAGAGCAGTTTGACCATCGCCGTCAGCCAATCAGTAGAAACGGCA